>DASUME010000247.1:0-2604 GCA_036277895.1 Polyangiales bacterium | reverse complement strand
GCACAGCAGCTCGGTGCGCCAGTGCACGTCGTCCACGCTGAAGCGCAGCGCGAGATCCGCAGGGCACGCGGATTGGGCGACGGTGGTGATGACGAGCTCGTCAGCCTCGATGCGCGCGCTTGCAACCGAGAGGCACGAGGTCATCGGCGTCGATGCTGCGGCGCTGCCAACGCAACTCTTTGGCAGCTCGGCGGGCTCGCGGACGAACAGTGCGTAAGGGGGCGCGTACTCGATCAGGTGCGTGTCTCTGCGTGCGAGCCAGCGGCGGATCAGCGGCTCCTCGCTCGTGCGCAGAAGCGTCTCCTGTCGCGCGTAGCGCTGACGGTGCGAGACATCGATCACCGTGTACGAGAGGCCCGCATCGGGGGGCGGTGCGCGGCGCAGATCCTTGCGCTCGGCCAGGTGCGGCAAGAGCGCGTAGGGTGCCTGCACGCTCGCGTCGGCCGGGATCTTCGCGAGCACCCGTCTTGCGGCGCGCGTCGCATCGTCTTCGACGAACGCAGAGCGGTCGAAGTCGTACGAGAGCGGGGAGCCGCCGAGCGCGAAGTGCGCGATGCCGAGCGCGACGAACCAGGTCACGCGTGGAAAACGCGCGCGCACCTCGCTGACCCCGACCAGTCCCGAGACGATCAGCGCGGGAACCGCGGGCGTGAGGTAGTGCGAGTACTGCTGCAGCGCGGTGGGGAACGCGCTGATCATGTTCAACGCCACGTACGGCAGCGCGGGCAACAACAAGCGCGGCGCGAGCAGCGAGAAGAACGACAGCGGCGCGAGCAGGCGCGGCAAGTACGAGAGCCGCGGCTTGAAGTGCGCGAACACGAGCCCCGGCTCGGTGAACAGCGCGCGCACGACCCCGAAGGGCGAGCCGCCCCAGACGCCGAAGTGCGCATCGGCGGAGCCTTGCACCGGTGCGTGCGCGCTGACGACGATCAGGCCCGCGATCATGTAGGCCATCGAAAGGGCGGCCCCGTACAACGCGCGCTTCTCGCGCCGGTCCCAGTAATGCAGTGCGAACATGATCGCCGCGAACGCGCCGAGCTCTTCGCGGCAGCAGAGCGTGGCCAGCGTGCACCAGCCGAGCTGCTTCAAGTTGCCGCGGTCGAGCGCGTCGAAGGCCCACGTCATCGGCAGCACCGCGAGCGTGCCGGGATGAAACTCGTACGTGCCGACGTGGAACAGGTTCGGGTAAAGCAGCCACGCCGCAGCCGCGAGCCACACGCCGCGCATGCCCTGCCGCCGCGCGCCGATGCGCGCCAGCGGGAACAACATCAGCGCGATGCACGCCGCCTGCGCCGCGAGCAGCACCGGCACCGTGCCTCCGAACACGCGTCCGAGTAGCCCCAGCGGCAGCAGCACGGGCGACAGGTGGCAGCCGAGCGCCGAGGTCCCGAGCAGCGGCGCCCAGCCGTCGCCGTGCGCCAGGCCCCATGCGGTGCGCGCGTACAACGCCAGGTCGAACGTGCGCTGGTGAACGTTGGCGTAGCGCGCCCACGACAGTCCCAGCAGGAGCCCGAGCTGGAGCCCAGCCGCCAGCCCGAGCGCAAGCCGAGTACGACGCGGAAACACGCGGCGAGTGTAGTCAGGCCAGCCCTTGACGCTGCCGCCGTTCGCCGCCAGCATCGCCGCGATGACCTTTGAGAGCGTGGAGCTGTGCGGCATGCCGCTGGCGAGCATCGACAGCCGGCAGCTGGTCGATCACCTGTTCGCGAGCCTCGCCGAGGGCCACGGCGGCTGGCTGGTGACCGCCAACCTCGACTTCCTGCGCCGCCACGTGAAGGACCCGGAGTCGCGCGACATCTACGCCGGCGCGGACCTGCGCGTGGCGGACGGCATGCCGCTGGTTTGGGCGAGCCGGCTGCGGGGAACGCCCTTGCCCGAACGTGTGCCGGGCTCGTCGCTGGTGATCCCGATCTGCCAGCGCGCGGCGCAGGCCGGCCGCAGCGTGTACCTGCTCGGCGGGGATCCCGAGGCGGCCGGCGTGGCCGCGCAGAAGCTGCAGGAGGCCGCACCGGGGCTGAAGATCGCCGGTGTCAGCTCGCCCTGGGTGAGCGCGCTGCCCACGCCCACGGAGCTCGACGCGATCGCCGCCGAGCTGCTCGCGACCAAGCCCGACCTGGTGTTGGTCGCGTTCGGTTCGCCCAAGCAAGAGCGCGTGATCCACAAGCTGCGCGCGCGGCTGCCGGGTGCGTGGTGGATCGGCGTCGGCATCAGCTTGAGCTTCATCGCCGGCCACGTGCGCCGCGCGCCGCCGCTCGTGCAGAAGCTCGGCCTGGAGTGGGCGCACCGCCTGGTGCAGGAGCCGCAGCGCCTGTTCCGTCGCTACGTGATCGAGGACCTGCCCTTCGCGGTCGAGCTGTTCGGACGCGCGGCGCTCGAGCGCGTGACCCGGCGCTGACGATGGCGGAGTACATCACCGGCGAGGGCATGCGCCACCTGCAGGAAGAGCTCGACCGCCTGCTGCGCGTCGAGCGGCCGAAGGTGGTCAAGGGCGTGGCGGACGCGGCGGCCGAGGGCGACCGCTCGGAGAATGCCGAGTACATCTACGGCAAGAAGAAGCTGCGCGAGATCGACAAGCGGATCGAGTTCATCACCAAGCGCGTCGAC
>DASUME010000246.1:0-10846 GCA_036277895.1 Polyangiales bacterium | reverse complement strand
CCGCGCGTGGACTTGCGCATGCTCGATCACCCGCACGATCGCGCGGTCGCCGTGAGCGCGATGGAGCTCTGCTACGAGCTGGCGCAGACCAAGGGGATGGCGGAGCTGGCGACCGTGATGTGGCCGGCCGAGAAGGTCCTGCGCAGCCGCTCTCGTATGGACACCTGGATTCGCTCCGCGACCGGCTCCGGCTACCACCCTTGCGGCACGGTGCCGATGGGCGCCGACGACGACCCGGACGCCGCGACCGACGGCGAGGGCCGCCTGCGCGGCGTGGAGGGCCTGACCATCGCGGACGCCAGCCTGATGCCCACCATCCCGAGCAGCAACATCCACCTGCCCACGATCATGATCGCCGAGCGCATCGCGGAGTATCTGGTGTCAGGGCTGCGGTAGCGCGACGCGCTCGCCGGGTGCGAGGCCGGACTTGACCTCGATGCGCAGGCCGTCGCTGATGCCGACCTCGAGCTTCTTCTCGCGCGTGCTGCCGTCGGGGCCGATCACGTTGGCCATGATCTCGGAGCCCGAGAAGCGCAGCGCGCGTTCCTCGACCAGCACGGCGTCCTTGCGCTCGGCGAGCGTGAGCTCCGCGGTGGCGCTGTAGCCCGCGCGCGCCTCGGCGGGTGGCTTCTCCAGCGCGACCCAGAGCTCGAAGCGCGTGATGCCCGCGCTGTTCGCGCCCAGCGGCGTCAGCTGTTGCGCGTTGCTGCCCGCGGTGGGCGAGGCCGAGGCGCCGCCGCTCGACGACTCGATCGTCGCGCGCGGTGCGATCCAGCGCAGCGTGCCGGGTGTGGTCGCGCCCTCGAGCGCACCCACGCGCACGTTCGCGGGCATGCCGAGCTTCAGCTTGCCCACGTGCGCTTCCTCGAGCTGCCCCTTGAACAGCAGCTGGCTCATGTCCGCGACCACCGCCAGCGTGGTGCCGTCGCGGTACGAGTTGGTGTCGCCGATGACGTCGCCCACGGCCACCGGCACCGCCAGCACCGTGCCGTCGACGGGCGCCACGATGCGCGTCGAGCGTGTGCCGGGCTCGCGGTTGGCGCCCTGCTTCACGAACAGCTCGCGCTCGCGTGCGCTGTCGAGCTCGGTGCGGGCCTCGCGCAGCGCATCCTCGGCCTTGGCCAGCTCCTGCCCGCTCAGCCCCACGCCGTCTTGGATGCGCGCCAGCCGGTCGAGCTCACGCTGCGCACGCGCCAGCTTTTCCTCCGCCAGCTTCACGCGGCCGTGCGCCTCGCTCAGCACCACCGGATCGGCCACCACGCGCACCAGCGCCAGCTGCTGGCCCTTCTTCACCTGATCGCCCGCCTGCACGTGCAGCTCGGCGAGCACACCCGCCACCAGCGAGCGCACGAACACTTCCTCGCGCGGCACGATGCGTCCGCTGGCCAGCGTGCGCGCCGCGATGTCGCCGCGCGTGACCGTGACGAACGGCGGATCCTCGGGCTTGCTCGTGAGCCACTGCCGCGTGGCGAGGCCGAGCCCGGCCAACAGCAGCGCCAGCAACACGTACCAGCCACCGCGAAGGCTGCGCGTCTGGGGCAGCGCTCCCTGGACCTCGCTCATTCTCGCCTCAATGCTTCGATGGGGTGCATACGCGCGGCCTCGCGCGCGGGGAAGAAGCCCGCCACCAGCGCCGTGATCACCAGCACGCCGAGCGCGCTCAGCGCGGTGGTCAGATCGATCTGCGGGTTGCGGAAGTAGTCGGTGTTCAGCGCGCCGCCTTGCACGGCCGCGATCAGGCCGAGGGCTGCGAGCAGGCCGAGCCCGCCCGCGAGCAGCGACAGCCCCAGCGCCTCGCCGATCACCATCCAGAGCACGTTGCGCGCGCTGGCGCCGAGCGCGCGCCGCACGCCGAACTCCCTGGCGCGCTCGCGCACGGACACGAACAAGATGTTGCTGACACCGACCATGCCCGACAGCAGCGTGCCCAGCCCGACCGCCAGGATGGCGTAGTCGATGCCACGCATCAGGCCCTGCATCTTGCGGTACGCCTCGACCGCGAACCACGTGATCACCGCGCCGTCGTCCGAGGGGTCGAAGCGATGGCGCACGCTCAGCACGCGCATGATGCGGGTGCGCGCTCGCTCCACGCTCTCGCCTTCCTTCAGCAGCGCGACCACGAACTCGGCCTTGCGCGAGGCATCGAAGGTGCTCTGCAGCGTCGAGAACGGGATGTACACGCGGCGTACCTCTTCCTCACCGCCTGCGTCCGTGTATTCGCCGATCACGGTGAAGTCCACGCCGCCGATCTGGATCGCCTGGCCGACCGGGTCGGCATTGCCGAACAGCACGTTGCGCGCGGCGTAGCCGAGCACCGCAACCTTGCGGGCCTCTCGTTGATCGAATTCGTTCAGCCAGCGGCCGCGCAGGATCTTCAGCTTCTCGTTGAAGACGTACGACGGGTACACGGCCACGCCCGGCAACGACGCGGTGTTGTTGCCGTGCGAGATCATCACGCTCGGCGCGAGCCCACGCCGCGGCGTGACGTGCTCGATCTCGGTGACCGAGCGCGCGAGCGCGATCGCGTCATCTTCGGTGAACTGGATCTGCCGGCCCGCGCCGAGGCCCTCGAACGGCTTGAGCGTGCGGTTGCCGAACATCCAGATCTGGTAGGCCGAGTCGCCCTCGAACAGCGTCTCGATGCCATTGCGCAGGCCGTTGCCGCTCGCGATCAGCAGCGTGAGCATGAAGATGCCCCAGAACACGCCGAACGAGGTCGCCAGCGCGCGCATGCGGTGGCGCGTGACGCTCTCGAACAGCTCCGCCAGGGAGTCGATCACGAGGCGGCCTCGTGCACGCGCCCGTCGCGAACGTGCACCGTGCGATCGGCCGCGCGTGCGATCTCGGGATCGTGCGTGACCAGCACCACGGTGCGGCCCTGCTCGTGGATCTCGCGCAGCAGCCCGAGCACCTCGGCGCTGGTCTCGGTGTCGAGGTTGCCGGTGGGCTCGTCGGCGAGCAGCAGCGGCGGATCGTTGGCGAGCGCGCGCGCGATCGCGACGCGCTGGCGCTGGCCGCCGCTGAGCTGGTTGGGCAGGTGATCGACGCGCGCGCCGAGCCCGAGCCGCTCGAGCAAGCCCAGGGCGCGCCGCTTGCGCTCGGCGCGCGAGACGCCCGCATACGCGAGTGGCAGGGCCACGTTCTCCCAGGCGCGCTTCTGCGACAGCAGGTGGAACGACTGGAACACGAACCCGATCTGACGATTGCGCAGCTGCGAGGCCGCGCCGTCGCGGAGGCCGCGCGTGTCGCTGCCCGCGAGCAGGTAGCTGCCGCTGTCGTAGCCATCGAGCAGGCCCAGTACGTTGAGCAAGGTGGACTTGCCCGAGCCGGACGCGCCCATGATCGCGACGTACTCGCCGGGCGCGACCTCGAAGGAGACGTCGTCGAGCACGCGCAGCGGCGCCGGCTCGGCCGGGTACAGCTTGGTTAGACGATGGACGCGGATCACGGGAACAGCTCGCGGGCAGTCTAACCGCGAATCGCTCTCATTTCTTCCCGGCCCCGGTCGGTCAGCCGCCGTCGCGTCGCCCGGCGTCGGCCGTGCCGGGGTTGAACACCCCGATGATGCCGTTGATCAGGTCCTCGAGCGGGTTGGCTGCCGTGGTGCTGCCCGCGTCGCGCGGCGTGGTCGAGCCGCCGCCGCCCGCGTCGCGCGTGGAGCTCGACCCGCCGTTGCCCGCGTCGCGGCCGGACGGTGCAGGTGCGCTGGCGTCCCGGCGAATTCCGGCGTCGCGGGGGCTCTCGCCGTTGTCGTCATCTTCGCGTGAGCCTCCGTCCGCGCGCTCCTGCGCGCTCGGGTCGCTCGGATCCCCGTTCTCCGGAGACTCGGCGCAGGCGGCGAGCGCACACGCCGCCGCGAGCAGGCTGGAGCGAAGAAAGGAAGGCATGGGCCCCGTTCTCCTCCGTTCGGCGCAGCTCCGCTAGCCCCGGAGCGTCCACGAAACCTGACTCCGTTGACCGGAGCGCCGTCGAGGTGCGCGGTTGCACACGCTGGCAGGCAGATCGCGGGGACCTCGCGGAGCGACTTGCCCAATCGCCCAGCGAACGCTAGTAACGCTGCGCCCGAACCAGGCGTCCAACGCTGCTACCCGGGGAACGCGCGTAACAGGTGGGACAGACAGCCTGTACCGGGTGCCTTTGGTGCCGCAGCGCACGTGGCACAATCCGGCGGCCAGTCGCACCGAGCGACTCACCGGGACAGCTCAAAGGACAAGTTCGGGCGGCCGTAGCGCCTCCTCGCCAGCAGACGGATCAACGCCATGCACGACCTCACCAAGCAACGGAACATCGGAATCTTCGCGCACGTGGACGCCGGCAAGACGACCACCACCGAGCGCATCCTCAAGCTCACCGGCAAGATCCACAAGATCGGTGAAGTGCACGACGGCGCTGCGACCACCGACTTCATGGTGCAGGAGCAGGAGCGCGGCATCACCATCCAGTCGGCGGCGACGACCTGCTTCTGGAAGGGCAACCGCTTCAACATCATCGACACCCCCGGACACGTCGACTTCACGATCGAGGTCTATCGTTCGCTGAAGGTGCTCGACGGCGGCATCGGTGTGTTCTGTGGCTCGGGCGGCGTGGAGCCGCAGTCGGAGACCAACTGGCGCTACGCGAACGACTCCAAGGTCTCGCGCGTCATCTACGTCAACAAGCTCGATCGCCTGGGCGCGGACTTCTATCGCGTCGTCAAGCAGGTCAAGGAAGTCCTCGGCGCCAAGGCGCTGGTGATGGTGCTTCCGATCGGCACCGAGAACGACTTCGTCGGCATCGTCGACCTGCTCACGCGCAAGGCGTGGATCTGGGACGACACGGGTCTGCCCGAGAACTTCAAGATCGAAGAAGTTCCCGCGGACATGAAGGACATCGTCGAGAAGTACCGCGCGGACCTGATCGAGACTGCCGTCGAGCAGGACGACGAGGCGCTCGAGAAGTACCTCGAGGGCGTCGAGCCCGACATGGACACCATCAAGCGCTGCATCCGCAAGGGCACCATCAACCTGTCGTTCTTCCCGACCTACTGCGGTTCGTCGTTCAAGAACAAGGGCGTGCAGAACGTGCTCGACGCCGTCGTCGACTACCTGCCCAACCCGATGGAAGTGCCGCCGCAGCCCGAGGTCGACCTCGAGGGCAAGGAGACGGGCCACTTCGCGACCGTCGATCCGAGCGGCCCGGTGCGTGCACTGGCGTTCAAGATCATGGACGACCGCTTCGGCGCGCTCACGTTCGTGCGCATCTACTCGGGCACGATCAAGAAGGGCCAGTCGCTGCTCAACACCTTCACGGGCAAGAGCGAGCGCATCGGTCGTATGGTCGAGATGCACGCCAACGACCGCACGCTGATCGACGAAGCGCAGGCGGGCGACATCGTCGCGCTCGTCGGCCTCAAGAACGTGCAGACGGGCCACACGCTCGCGGACGAGGACAACCCGGCCACGCTGGAGCCGATGGTGTTCCCGGCGCCGGTGATCGAGCTCGCGGTCTCGCCCAAGGACAAGGCCAACGCGGAGAAGCTGGGCGTCGCGCTCGGCAAGCTCGTGTCGGAAGACCCGTCGTTCCGCGTCGAGGTCGATCAGGAGTCGGGCGAGACCATCCTCAAGGGCATGGGCGAGCTCCACCTCGACATCAAGGTCGACATCCTGCGCCGCACGCACGGCGTCGAGGTCGACGTGGGCAAGCCGCAGGTGGCCTACCGCGAGACGATCACCAAGGCGGTCTCGGACGGCTACACGCACAAGAAGCAGACCGGTGGCTCCGGTCAGTACGCGAAGATCGAATACACGATCGAGCCCGGCGAGCTGGGCACGGGCTTCGTGTTCGTCTCGGACGTGGTCGGCGGCAACGTGCCCAAGGAGTACATCCCCGCGGTCGAGAAGGGCTTCAAGCTCTCGGTCGAGAAGGGCGTGCTCGCGGGCTTCCCGCTGATCGACACCAAGGTCACGCTGACCGACGGTGGCTTCCACGCCGTCGACTCGTCGGCGATCGCCTTCGAGGTCGCGTCCAAGGCGGGCTACCGCCAGACCGTGCCCAAGTGCGGCCCGCAGCTGCTCGAGCCGATCATGAAGGTCGACGTCTACGTGCCGGACGCGAACGTCGGCGACGTCATCGGCGATCTCAACCGTCGTCGCGGCATGATCAAGAGCCAGGAAGCCACGCCCACCGGCGTGCGCATCAAGGCCGACTGCCCGCTGAGCGAGATGTTCGGCTACATCGGCGACCTGCGCTCCAGCACCTCGGGTCGCGGCCAGTACTCGATGGAGTTCAGCCACTACCAGCCGTGCTCGCGCTCGGTCACGGACCAGGTCGTGGCGGCCGCCAAGGCGCGCGACGAGGCCAAGAAGAAGAAGTGAGCTGACGGCTCTTCGGCATCGGCCACCTCCGGGTGGCCGCTGCCGTTTAAGGCCTGTGAGCGAGCGCAGCCGCGGGACAGCGGCGCTCCTTTCTGGCACGTGTGCCGTGCGGTCGCGCGCTAAAGCTGCCTCTGGAGGCGCACTTGATCGATCGGGATGCGGCGACAGTGTTCGCGGGCGGCGGCGAGCTGGGTGCTCGCATGCGCGAGATCGACTGGTCCCAGACCGCACTCGGCCCGGTGAGCGCATGGCCGCTCAGCTTGAAGACCTGCGTGCGCATCATCCTGACCTCGCGTCAGCCGATGTTCGTGTGGTGGGGCCCGCAGCTGATCAACCTCTACAACGACGCCTACAAGCAGATCGTGGGCGGCAAGCACCCGGCCGCACTGGGGCAGCCGGCTGCCAAGGTGTGGACGGAGATCTGGGACGCGGTGGGCCCGCGGGCGCAGTCCGCGCTGGAGCGCAACGAGGGCACGTACGACGAGGCGCTGCTCCTGATCATGGAGCGCCACGGCTACCCCGAGGAGACGTACTACACGTTCTCGTACAGCCCGGTCCCCAACGACGACGGCAAGACGTTCGGCATCATCTGCGCGAACACCGACGACACGCAGCGCATCATCGGCGCCCGGCAGCTCGGGTTGCTGCGCGCCGTGGCCGCGGAGACGGCGCACGCGCGCAGCGCGGAAGACGTCTGCAAGCGCGCGCTCGAGGCGATCGCTACGGATGCGAAGGATCTGCCGTTCGCGGCGCTCTACCTCAGCGACGGCGAGAGCGTGCGCATGACGGGCGCGACGCCTGGGCTGGCGAGCATCGACTGGCCGATCGCGGAGTCGCTGCAGAGCGGGCAGATGGTGGTGGTCGACGACCTCGCGCGCTTCGGCGAGCTGCCGCGTGGCTTCTGGCCCCGGGCACCCAAGCAGGCTGCCCTGGTCCCGATCGCCGGCACCAGCAGCCCCGGTCTGCTCGTGGTCGGCCTCAACCCCTATCGCAAGTTCGACGAGGAGTACCGCGGCTTCGTGGGCCTGGTCGCGAGCCAGGTCGGCGCCACGATCTCGTCCGTGGAGGCGCTGGAGCAGGAGCGCCGGCGCGCCGAGGCGCTGGCCGAGCTCGACCGCGCGAAGACGGCGTTCTTCAGCAACGTCAGCCACGAGTTCCGCACGCCCCTGACGCTGATGCTCGGGCCGCTCGAGGACGCGCTGGCCTCGCCGTCGCACACGCTCAGCGGCGAGAACCTGCACACCACCTACCGCAATTCACTGCGCTTGCTGAAGCTGGTCAACGCGCTGCTCGACTTCTCGCGCATCGAGGCCGGCAGCGTGGAGGCGGCCTACCAGGCGATCGATCTGGCGCAGTACACGGCCGACCTCGCGAGCGCCTTCCGCGCGGCGATCGAGCGCGCGGGCCTGACGCTTAAGGTGGACGTGAGCTCCCTCGGCGAGTCGACCTACGTCGACCGCGACATGTGGGAGAAGATCGTGCTCAACCTGCTGTCGAACGCGCTGAAGTTCACGTTCGAGGGTGGCGTCACGGTGCGGCTGCGCGCGATCGACGGGGAGGTGGAGCTCTCCGTGCAGGACACCGGCACGGGCATCCCCGAGAGCGAGCTGGCGAACGTGTTCAAGCGCTTCCACCGCGTGCAGGGCTCGCGCTCGCGCACGCACGAGGGCTCGGGCATCGGGCTGGCGCTGGTCAGCGAGCTGGTGAAGCTGCACGGCGGCTCGATCGCGGTGCACAGCGAGCTCGGCCGAGGTAGCCGCTTCACGGTACGCATCCCGCGCGGCTCGGCGCAGCTGGCGCGCGAGCGGCTCGACGGCAAGCGGCCGAGCACGGGCTCGCTGAGCTCGACCTCGTTCGTGCAGGAAGCCGAGCGCTGGCTGCCGCGCGCGCAGCCGGAGCTGCTGGCGATGCCCGGCCTCGACAGCGTCGGCGGTGCGCACATCGTGCTCGCGGACGACAACGCGGACATGCGCGAGTACGTCACGCGCCTGCTGCGCGAGCGCTGGCGCGTCACCGCGGTGGTCGATGGCGCCGAGGCGCTGGAGGTGGCGCGGCGCGAGCCGGTGGATCTGGTGCTGAGCGACATCATGATGCCGAACCTCGACGGCCTCGGCCTGCTGCAGGCGCTGCGCTCGGACGCGCGCAAGGCCAACGTGCCGATCATCCTGCTCTCGGCGCGCGCCGGCGACGACGCGCGCGTGGAGGGCCTCGAGGCGGGCGCCGACGACTACCTGGTCAAGCCGTTCAGCGCGCGTGAGCTGCTCGCGCGCGTGGGCACGCACCTGCAGCTGGCGGCGCTGCGGAAGGCCGCCGAGCGCGAGCGCACCAAGCTCTACGACATCTTCATGCAAGCGCCGGTGCCGGTCGCCGTGATGACGGGCGACGCGCTCACGTTCGTGGTCGCGAACCCGGCCTACTGCGAGATGGTCGGGCGCTCGGAGGTCGTGGGCAAGACCTACCACGAGGTGTACGGCGAGCTCGCCGACCACGACATCACGCGCGAGCTCGCGAACGTGCTCGCGCGCGGCGAGACCTTCCGCAGTGCGGAGATGAACATCCCGCTGTTGCGCCGCGGCGTGCTGCGCGACGCGTTCTTCGACGTGATCGTCGAGCCGCTGCGCGATGGCACGGGTGGCGTCGAGGGCGTCGTGGTGGTGGCGGTCGAGATCACCGAGCAGGTGCTCGCACGGCGTCGCATCGAGGGGCTGCGTGCAACGGCGGAGGCCGCGAGCCAGGCCAAGGACGAGTTCCTGAGCACGCTCAGCCACGAGCTGCGCACGCCGCTGAACGCGATCATCGGCTGGGCCTCGCTCTTGCGTCGCGGAGGGCTGACGCCGGAGCGCACGGCGCGCGCGCTGGAGACGGTGGAGCGCAACGCGCAGATCCAGGCGCGGCTGATCGAGGACATGCTCGACCTGTCGCGCATCGAGCAGGGCAAGCTCGTGCTCAGCGTGGGCCCGCTCGAGATGGTGCGGGTGGTGGAGGCGGCGCTGGAGGCGGTGCGGCCGGCCGCGGATGCTAAGGGCGTGCGCCTGCAGGCGATCCTCGACTCGCACGCGACCATCGTGGGCGACGCCGATCGCCTGCAGCAAGTGGTCTGGAACCTGCTCTCGAACGCCGTGAAGTTCACGCCCAAGGGCGGGCGCGTGCTGGTGCAGGTGCACCGCACGGAGTCGTACGTCGAGGTCACGGTGGCCGACACCGGGCAGGGCATCGCGGAGGACTTCCTGCCGTTCGTGTTCGACCGCTTCCGGCAGGCGGATCCGTCGTTCACGCGCAAGACGTCCGGGCTGGGGCTCGGGCTGGCGATCGTACGTTCGCTCGTGCAGCTGCACGGCGGCACGGTCACCGCGCACAGCGCGGGCGTGGAGCAGGGCGCGACCTTCGTGGTGCGCCTGCCCACCGCGCCACTGCGTGCGGACCGCGCGCCGCCGCTGCCTGCGCAGGAAGACGGGGTGCCGAGCGGCTCGCGCTTCGAGGCGCCGGCGGCGCTGCGCGGCCTGCGCGTGCTGGTGGTCGACGACGAGCCCGCCACGCGCGAGCTGCTGACGTTCGTACTGGAGCAGTGCGACGCCAAGGTGACCAGCGCGCCGGATGCGCAGAGCGCGCTGACGGCGCTGGAGCAGGATCGCTTCGACGTGTTGCTGTCGGACATCGGCATGCCCGAGATGGACGGCTACATGCTCGTCCGGCGGCTGCGCGCGCTTGCGCCCGACTGCGGCGGCACCACTCCTGCGGTGGCGCTGACAGCCTACGCGCGTGCGGAGGACCGCACCAAGGCGCTGCGCGCGGGCTTCAACATGCACCTCGCGAAGCCGATCGATCCGGCCGAGCTGATCGTGGTCATCGAGACGCTCGTGAAGGCGTGAGCACGTCGACCAGCGCGGGCCACAGGTCCGCCTGGTGCAGCGCGGCAGGCGCCGCGGGCTCGAGCCACAGGCCGGGCGTGAAGCCGCGCAGCGTGGCGAGGCGTGCAGCGGAGCGGCTGAGCACGTGCACCGGCACGTCGAAGCTCTGGTCGTCGCGCGAGAGCACCGGCGGTTGGTGGTCGCCCATCACGATCACCAACGCGTCGCGCTCGCGCTCTGCGAGGTAGCGCGCGATCAGGCGCAGGTCGTAGCTGACGGTGGCCTGGTAGCCGCGGCGCAGCGACGCATCGAGCGCACCCATCCAGAGGTCGCGTCCGTCCGTGCGCTCGTAGCGCTCGAGGTTCGCGAGCGCCTTGCCGGCATTCGTGCCGCTGAACTGCGGCAGCCGCTGCTCGGCGGCGACCTCCCGCACTTGTGCATCGAGCTGGGGCACGTCCTTCCATGGCGCGTGGGAGCTCACCATGTGGAAGTCGAAGAACAGCGGCCCCTCGCGCTGCAGCAGCGCACGCTGCGCAAACTCGAGGCTGAACTGATCCGGCACGATGCCCCAGCCGATCGGCGCGCCGCGGTAGTCGAGCTGCGCGTGCGCGATCACTTCGTCGAAGCCCCAGCGATTGACCACCC
>DASUME010000245.1:0-6716 GCA_036277895.1 Polyangiales bacterium | reverse complement strand
GCACGTTCGCTGCGCTCGGCGTCGAGGTCGAGCGCGAGATCGAGATCGAGCAGCACCACGCGGCCCTGCGCCGTCACGCGCACGTTCGCGGGCTTCACGTCGCGGTGCACCTTGCGCGCTACGTGCAGCGCCGTGAGGCCTTGCGCCAGCTGCCCGAACACGGCTCGCACGCGCAGCTCGTCAAAGCCGCGCCCGGAGGCGTGCACGTAGCTCAGCAAGTCGATGCCCTCGATCAGCTCCATCGAGAGCAGCTGCCGGTCACCGTCATCGACCAGCTCGTGCAGCCGCACCAGGTTCGGATGCGCCAGGTGCGAGAGCTCCGCGAGCGTGGCGATGTCGAAGCGCTCCTCGCCGTCGCGGCGATGCATCACCTTCAGCGCCACCTCTTGCTCGCGCTGGCGATCGAACGCGCGATACACCACGCCGCCGCCGCCGTCGCCCAGCCGACCACGCAGGTCGAAGCGCCGTGTGCCCACAAACGCGTGCTCGATCGTCCCCCGCACCTCTGCTTGCTACCCCGGTCATCGACTGTGCACAACTCGATCGTGACCGGCTTCGCGCTACCTTCGGGTGATGTCCTACCCCGCGCTCGAACAGCACTTCCGCCGGCTCGGCCACCTGCAGCACGCCGCAGCTATCCTGGGTTGGGACGAAGCGGTGATCATGCCGGCCGCCGCGGGCGCCAAGCGCGCGGAGGCGATGGCCACGCTGCAAGTCTTCATCCACGAGCAGCTCACCGATCCGAGGCTCGGTGACTGGCTCGCGAAGGCGACGCAAGAAACGGGTCTGACACCGTTCCAAGCTGCGAACGTGCGCGAGATCCAGCGCCTGGTGCGCCGCGCGCAGGCGGTCTCGCCCGAGCTGGTCGAGCGCAGCGCCAACGCGCAGCTGCGCAGCGAGCAGGCCTGGCGCCGCCTGCGCGCGGACAACGACTTCGCCGGCTTTGCCCCGCTGCTCGCGGAGGTGATCACGCTCAAGCGTGAGCTCGCCGCCCAGCTGGCCTCCGCGCTCGGCCTCACGCCGTACGACGCGCTGATGGACGAGTACGAGCCCGGCTTGAAGGCGGCGGCGCTCGATCGGGTGTTCGCCGACGTGCGCGCCTTTCTGCCCTCGCTGATCGAGCAGGTGATCGAGCGCCAGCGCGGCGAGCAGGCGATCGTGCCGCGCGGGCCGTTCCCGATCGCGGCCCAGCGCGCGCTCGGCGAGCAGATGATGCAGGCGATCGGCTTCGATCCAAACCACGGACGGCTCGACGTCAGCCACCATCCTTTCTGCGGAGGGGTGCCGAGCGACGTGCGCATCACCACGCGCTACGACGAGAGCGACTTCACCAGCGCGCTGATGGGCGTGCTGCACGAGACCGGCCACGCCAAGTACGAGCAAGGTCTGCCACAGGACTGGATGATGCAGCCCGTGGGCAGCGCGCGCGGCATGGCGATGCACGAGGGGCAGAGCCTGTGCTCCGAGATGCAGGTCAGCCGCAGCCGTGCGTTCCTGGAGTTCCTGGTGCCGCACGTGGCGCACGCGTTCCCGGCCGCCGCCGCCGCGCAGCCCGAAGCCTTCACGGTCGACAACCTCTATCGGTTCTTCACGCGGGTCGAGCGCAGCAAGATCCGCGTCGATGCAGACGAGGTCACGTACCCGTGCCACATCCTCGTGCGCTACGGCATCGAGCGCGCGCTGATCGACGGCAGCCTCACGGTCGCGCAGATCCCCGAGGCCTGGGATGCGGGCATGCGCGAGCTGCTGGCGATCTCCACCGGCGACGACCATCGCGACGGCTGCATGCAGGACGTGCACTGGCCGGCTGGCGCGTTCGGCTACTTCCCCACCTACACGCTCGGGGCGATGACGGCGGCGCAGCTGTTCCAGGCCGCGCTGCGCGCGCACCCGGATCTGCCCGCACAGATCGCGCGCGGCGAGTTCGCACCATTGAACGCCTTCCTGCGCGGCGCGATCTGGTCGCAAGCGAGCCTGTACGACGGCGAGGCGCTGCTGCGCCGCGCGACCGGCGAGGCGCTGAACGCGCGCCACTTCGAGGCCCACCTGCGCACGCGCTACCTGTCCAGCTGAACCGGGCCTGAACACGCGCGATCCAGCGGCTGGCGATGCTCGGCGAACGGGCTCACCATGCTCGCGAACACGCCGTGAACAACTCGCCCTAGGCACGCGTTGTGCTCCACGCTGGAATCGCTGCAGATCGCACCCCTCAATTCGGATTCCCTCCGGCTCGGCAATGCGACAATCGGAGCCGCTCCGAATCCGGTCGTAACCGCATTGACCGGTCTGCAGACTTACGAACCGAGGCAACTGTCGGCTCTCGGGGACATCCAGGTCTAATACGTGGTAGTGGCCGAGAAATGGACCGGAAACGATGACTAGCTACTTGGGCATGCGAGCGGTGAATTCCTTGTCCCGGATGTGCGACGACAGTAGATCAAGCAGCGGTTGCCGGGTGGAAGCTCCTGTACTCCCGCTCCACCTCGATCAGTTCGCGTGCGGCGAGACCGCGCGCTTCGACCCGTTCACCCAGGCGTAGGAATGAAGGCGCTGACCACCGTATGGCCGCGGCTGTACGCAACGTTGCTGTGTTCTAGTCCCCTCGTCGGGAGCACCCATGCGCATGCACAGCCGGCTCCGGGTGCCACGCCCGTGAGCGCGCCGTCGAGCTTTGTGACGCCCACGCCGCAGCCTGCGCCGGTGGAGGGAGCGTGGACCATGCTCGGCACCGAGCAGCGCGCGCTGGAGCGTGCGCCGCGCGTGCGCAGCGCCGAGGCAGCGCGCAAGACGGCCGAGGCCTATCGCACGTTCGGGACCATGCCGCGGGCGCAGAACCCGCAGGTGAACGTGCGCGCGATGATCGGCAAGCCCGACGACCCGGCGGCCACCTACGCGCTCACGGTCGGCTTGCCGTTCGACGTGGCGGGCCGGCGCCGCGCCTGGCGCCGTGAAGCAGGCTTCATCAGCGAGCAGGCCGAGGCCGAGCTCGCGTCCACGCGCAACGAGGTGCGCTCCGAGGCGCGCATCGCGTACGTGATGGTCGCGATGGCGGGCGCCGCGCGGCTGGTCGCGGAGCAGAGCGCGGACACCGCGCGCGAGCTGTCCGAGCGTGTACAGGCGCGGCTCGCCGCCAACGCCACCACCGCGCTCGACGTCGCGCTGGCGCAGAGCCAGCACGCGGAAGCCACGGCGAACCTGGCCCGCGCGCAGCGCACGTTGATCGAGGCGCAGGCGATGTTCCGGCAGACGGTCGGGCTGGCGCACGACGCCACGGTCGAGGTCATGCCGCTGCTGCAGCCGAGCATCCCCAACGGCATCAGCATGGAGGCCGCGCTCGAGCGTGCGCGCATGCGCCGCAGGGAAGCGGCCGCATGGGGCTTCGCCGGCGAGCGCTGGCGCTCGGCCGATACGCGCTTGCGGCGCGAGGCGGTGGCGCCGCTGTCCGTGAACCTCGAGGGCGAGGCGCAGGGCAACAACAACACGCAGAGCTCGGTCGGCGCGGGACTCGGCTTCGAGCTGCCGTTCGTGTTCAAGAACCAGGGCGAGCGTGCAGTCGCGGAGAAGCAGGCCGCCGCGGCCGAGCTGGAGAGCGAGCTGGCGGGCAACCTGATCGAGCGCGAGGCGTCGTCGTCGTTCCGGCGGCTCGAGGCTGCGCTGGCCGAGCTGTCGGCGATCGAAGAGGGCGCGTTGCCCGCCGCGGAGCGCACGCTGATCATGGTGCACACCATGCTCGACGCGGGCGTGGTCGATTACTTCCGCTTGCTCACCGCGCGAGGCGTGGCCTTCGCGCTGCGTAGCCGGCGCGTGGAAGCACTGCGAGAAGCCTGGCTTTGTCGGATCGCGCTCGAACGGGCGATCGGTGGATGGGAGGAGACGCCATGAAAGGGAAGTACTTCAGTGTTGCCGTGTCCGCGGCGGCGGGCTTGACGCTGGGGGTGGTCGTGGATGGCTTCCGTACCCCGAGCAGCGGCGCGGCCGACAAGGTCGACGAGGACGAGGTCCAGCCGGCCCCGACCGCCACCGAGGGCAACAAGGTGGTGCTCAACGAAGAGCTCGCCAAGCGCGCGAAGATCACCACCGCACCGATCGACAAGCAGGCGCTGCACCCGACGCTGCGCCTGGTGGGCTCGGTGAACTTCGACGCCGACGAGGTGGCCGACGTGGGCGCGCGCATCGAGAGCCGCGTCGCGCGCATGATGGTCACCGTCGGCGACGAGGTGAAGGCCGGCCAGACGCTGGTCGAGATCGACAGCAACGAGATCGGCGGTGCGCTGGCCGCGCTGCTGAGCGCGCGCGCGAACCTGATCGCGGCCGAGATCACCGAGAAGCGCGAGACCGATCTCGCCAAGCAGCAGCTCTCCACCAGCGCCGTGGTCGAGCGCTCGCGCGCCGAGGCGCGTGCGCTGCGTGCGGAGCTGAACGGCGCCACGCAGCGCCTGTTGGCGATGGGCTTCACGGCCGATGAGCTCGCGCGCATCGAGGCCGGACACCCGGGAGCACGCAAGATCACGCTGCGCGCGCCGATCGACGGCGAGGTCGTCAAGCGCAACGCGGTGCTCGGTCAGGTGGTCGGCCCCACGCAGCCAATCCTGCAGATCGCGGACCTCGATCATCTGTGGGTCGAGCTGGACGTGTTCGAGCGCGACCTCGGCCACGTCGCGGACGGCGACGCCGCGGAGATCGAGTCGGAGTCGCATCCGGGCAAGGTGTTCCGCGGGCGCGTCACCCACGTGGCCGCAACCGTCGACCTCAACACGCGCACCGCACACGTGCGCGTCGAGGTGGAGAACCCGGAGCGCCTGCTGCGCCCGGGCCAATTCGTGCACGCGCGCCTGTCCACCGTCGGCGACACGCGGCCGGTGCTCGGCGTGCCGCGCAGCGCGGTGCTGCAGGTCGAGGGCGAGACCACGGTGTTCGTCGCCGAGGGCAACAACACGTACACCGCACGTCCGGTCGAGCTCGGCGTGGCCGCAGGTGACTGGGTGGAGATCACGCGCGGCCTGGTCGAGGGCGACGTGGTGGTCACGGCCGGTGCATTCGTGCTCAAGAGCGAGCTCCTGAGGTAGACATGTTGGAGCGCATCGTCGAATTCTCGATCCGTCGCCGCGGCCTGGTGGCGGTGTTGACCGTGGCGATCGTCGCCTTGGGCCTGTTCCTGGTGCCCAAGCTTCCGATCGACGCGGTGCCGGACACCACCAACGTGCAGGTGGTGGTGATCACCGATGCGCCTGGCTTGTCGGCGGAGGAGATGGAGCGCTTCGTCACCTTCCCCGTCGAGATGGGGCTGAACGGGCTGCCCGAGCTCGAGCAGATGCGCTCGGTCACACGCTCCGGCCTGAGCTCGGTGACGATCATCTTCAACGAGAGCATGAACGTGTGGTTCGCGCGCCAGCTGGTGAGCGAGCGGCTGCGCGAGATCGAGGCGGACATCCCGAAGCAGTTCGGGCAGCCGCAGCTGGCACCGGTGTCGACCGGCCTCGGTGAGATCTACCAGTTCGTGCTGGAGAGCGATCGCCACACGCCGATGGAGCTGCGCACGCTCCTGCAGTGGGAGCTGACGCCCAAGCTGCGCAGCGTGAAGGGCGTGATCGAGGTCAACGGCCAGGGCGGCGTGGCCAAGGAGTACCAGGTGGTGCTGGACCCGACGCGGCTGGCCGCGTTCCGGCTCACGCTCGGCCAGGTGCTGGAGGCGCTGGAGCGCAACAACGCCAACGTGGGCGGCGGCTGGATCGAGCGCGGCCCGGAGGCGCTGGTGATCCGCGGCGAGGGGCAGCTGCGCACGGTCGAGGAGATCGACGACGTGGTGGTCGCGAGCGACCAGGACGGCACGCCGATCCAGGTCAAGGCGCTCGGCAAGACCCAGATCGGCGGCGCGCTGCCGCAGGGCGTGGTCACGCGCGACGGCAAGGGCGAGGCGGTCACCGCGGTGGTGATGATGCTGGTCGGCCAGAACTCGCGCGACGTCGTGCACGCGGTGAAGGCCAAGATCGAGGAGCTACGCAAGACGCTGCCCGACGGCGTGCGCATCGAGACCGTGTACGATCGCGCGTCGTTCATCGATCGCACGCTGAAGACGGTCGGCAAGAACCTGGCCGAGGGTGCGATCCTGGTCGGGCTCGTGATCCTGGTGTTCCTGCGCTCGTGGCGCGGCGCGCTGCTGGTCACGCTGGGCATCCCGGTGGCGATGCTGATCGCGCTGTTCGGCATGATCTACTTCGACGTCACGGGCTCGCTGATGTCGCTCGGCGCGATCGACTTCGGCCTGCTGGTCGACGGACCGATCGTGATGGCGGAGGCGCTGATCGCGAAGCTCGCGCACGAGCACATCACGAGCGAGAAGGAGCGCATCGGCGTGATCACGAGCAGCCTGACGACGATCGCGCGTCCGGTGGTGTTCTCGGTGTTGATCATCCTGCTGGTGTACGTGCCTCTGCTGACGCTGGAGGGCACCGAGGGCAAGATGTTCCGGCCGATGGCGTCGACGATGGCGCTGGCGCTGTTCGGCTCGGTGATCTTCTCATTGTTCACCTTCCCGGCCGGCGCGGCGCTGCTGCTCAAGCCCGGCGGGCACGAGGCGGGCTGGCTGGCGAAGCTCGACGCGCCCTACGAGCGGCTCGTGCGCTGGGCGCTCGCCAAGCGCTTCGTGCTGGTAGGCGTGGCGGTGTCGCTGCTCCTGATCACGCTGCCGATCGGCGCTGGCCTGGGCGCAGACTTCA
>DASUME010000244.1:0-9130 GCA_036277895.1 Polyangiales bacterium | reverse complement strand
AGCGACGCGCCGCCGGCGAGCTTGGCCCAGCTGGAGGCCGGGCCGTCGCCCTTGGCCACGGTGTCGAACGCCGCGAGCGCCCGCTCGGCGCGCGCTTGCTCGCTCTTGAACAGAGGCTTGCCGTCGTCGGCCTTGCCGTCTGCATCGTCGGCGTCGATGCCAGCCTTGCTGAGCTCGAGCGCCTTGGTGAGCTCGGTGGCCTGCCCGGCCGAGCCAGCGCTCAGCAGCTGGCGCCCGAAGATCACCCCCAGCGCGATCACGAGCGCAGCGATCACGCCGCCCACGAGCTTTCCGCGGTTGTCCTGGACGAAGTCGCTGAACTCGGTGGCCGTCTTCTGCACCTCGGCCGGCAGCGCGGGCTCGGCCTGCGCGCGCCCGAACAGGCGGTCGGCCTCCTCCTGCTCCTTCACGCGCTCCAGCTCTTCGCTGCGCGCGCGCTCTTCCTTGGCGTCGCGCTTGTCGACGGCCTTTTGCGCCTTCTTCGCGGCCAGGCGCTGACCCGGCGTGAGCTTGATGCCCGTGGCGGTCGCGGTTGGCGCGGCGGCAGGCGCCGCAGCAGGCGGTTCGCCCGCGCCGGTCTCCGGCTCGTTCGGCTCGTCGCCCTCGGGAGTGTTCTCTTCGACCATTCGGCTCGATCCTCGCTGTCCGAGCCCGCCCGCACGCGGCGATCGGCTCGTTCGCGCGCCTCTTGGGCCAGCGCGAAGGGCGTCGACTATACCCGCGGCCCTCTCCCAGTCAACGCTGGTCGCAGCCGCGGACGGGCGCTACCATCGACGCGAAATGGCGCGCGATCGCAAGCGTTTCGGGAGCAGCCTCGCGATCGTGCTGCTGTGGGCGGGCAGCGCCCGGGCCTACGACGAGCAGTGGAGCCTCGACGCCGCCGCCGGCTACGCGCTGATCGCGAGCGACGACTGGCCCACGCGCCAGGGCGCCGGTGTGGATGTGGGCGCCACGCTCGGGGTCTCGGACAGCGTGATGCTGCGCGGCACGCTCGGCTACGCGTACCTTGCGGACAGCGACCGGCACGAGCACCTCGGCCGCCTGCGCGCCGAGGGCCTGTACGCGCTCGACGTGCTCGAGCTGGTGCCGTTCTTCGGCGTCGGCGTCACGCTCACCACCGCGCCGCTGCCCGAGGACGAGCGTGTGATCCGGCCCGGCGTGCACCTGGTGCTCGGCCTCGACTACCTCGCCTCGCGCACCTGGACCGCCGGCCTCGACGTGCGCAGCGGCGTGCTGTTCGTGTCGGGCTCGCTACGGAGCGCGACCGACGTCTCGCTGCGCGTCAGCCGCATGTTCGAGTTCTTCTAGCCGCAGGTACGGCCGCAGCTTGGCCAGCTTCTTCGGGCCGATCCCGCGCACGTCGTCGAGCGCCTCGAGGCTCGAGAAGCCACCGCGTCGCGTGCGCAGCTCGACGATGTCGCGCGCCAGCCGCGGCCCCACCCCGGGCAGCAGCTCCAGCTCCGCGGCCGACGCGCGGTTCAGATCGAGCGGCTTGCCGTCGCGCAGGCGATCGCCCTCGGTCGTCGCAGGCGCCGCCGCGATCGCTTCGACCGCGCGCGCAGGGACGTCTCCACGACGAGCCAGCGCGGCCACGCCCGCACACGCCAACAGCGCCAGCAGCACGAGCCGCGCGTCCTGTGTGGTGTGCACGCGGCGCTATCGGCCCGGGCGCGCGGCTAGTTGCTGGGCTTCGGCTCGCCGGCATCCACGACGGGCGGTGGCTTGGGCGCTTCCGTGGGGGGTTCGGGCGGAACGCCGACCTCCTCGGCCAGCTTCTTCTCCAGGCGATCGAGCAGCATCACTTCCACGTAGCTCGGCTGCCCGCGCACCTGGGCCACCACCACCGTGGTCGGTCGCGCGCCGGTGGCCTGCGTGATCAGCTCGATGCTGCCGGGGAAGCGCTTGCCGTTGGCCACGTACTCGAACAGCACGTAGCCCCCTTCTTGATCGCGGTCGGTCACCGCCAGCTGCAGGTCGACCCGGATCATGCGCAGCGCCGCGTTCCAGACCTGATCGATGCGATGCGGCAACTCACGCTGCTTGCGCGCGAGCGCGGGCGACGCACACAACAGCAGAGTCCCGATCACGAACGCACGTCGCTGCACCGGGACACGGTACCAGATCAGTGTCGTGCCGGCGGCAATTCGCTCTCGCTGATCTTGGGTGAGATCAGATCCCGCAGCCGCACGTGCATGCGCAGCAGCGGGATGACGCCGATCGCGCTCATCATCAGCGCGTTGAGCAGGTACACGAAGAACACGAACAGCGAGCCCTGCACGCCGACCAGCGACTCCGGGAAGTACAGCTTCAGCGCCGCCGAGACCGCGATCTGGAAACTGCCGAACATGCCGGGGCCACTCGGCAGCAGGATGCCGAGCGCCAGCACACCCATCACCGCGACCGCGTGGCCGAGCTCCATCGGCAGCCCGCACGCGAGCCCGAGCACCCACATGAAGCAGGCGTTGATGCCCCAGTACAGCAAGGTCTCGAGCGCGAAGCCGAACGCGAGCCGCGCATCGCCGATCGAACGCAGGCCATCGGCCACGCTGTCGACCTTGCGCGCGAGCGTCTCGCCGATCTGCGGCGAGATCAGCGCGAACACCTTCTCGGTCAGGCGCACGGCCAGATCGCGCTGCCACAGGAACGCGGCCAGCGCGATCATCGCGCACACGAACACCGTCAGCACCACGCCCGCGTAGTACGGCACCGCGCGCGCGATCGGATCACTGGTGTCGAGGCGCGGCAGCGCCCACAGCGACCACGCGACACACAGGCTGGTCAGCGCGCCGTCGAACACGCGCTCGACCGCCACCGTGCCGAGGCCGGCCGAGATCGGGATGCCCGCGCGCAGCTTGCTCAGCGCCGGCCGCACGAACTCGCCGAGCCGCAGCGGCAGCGCGAAGATCGCGAAGAAGCCGACCCAGTTGACCAGGATCACCTCGCCGATCGGTAGCTTCTTCACCGGCGCGATCAAGAATCGCCAGCGCGTGGCGCGCAGCACCGTGAGCACGGCCAGCAGCAGCGTAGCCAGGCCCACGCCGGGCCAGCTCACGTACTGAAAGCTCTCCCGACGCGGCACGATCGGCACGCCACCGCGCTCGGCGATCCAGGCGAACAAGCCACCCAGCACGAGCGAGATCAGCAGCTTTGGCCAGAGCTTCGGCTTCTGACTCACAGCGTGGGCTCCCCCGCCAGCAAGCGCCGCGGATTCTCGGCCAACAGCAGCCGCGCCTCGTCGTCGCCCACCAGCTTGTGCAGCAGCTTGAGCGCCTCTTCGACGCGCGCCAGATCCGGGATGCCGTGCGTGTCGGTGGCGGCGATCGTGTACGCGCCCTCGTCCAGCATGCGCTCGGCGGCCTTGCGCGCCGCGCGGCCGTACTTGCCCACCAGCGACATCAGGTCGAGCTGCAGCGCGACGTCTTGATCGATCAGCTTGTCGACGGGATCGGTGCGCTTGAACAGCGGAACGCAGCGCTCGGGATGGGCGATCACGGTGCGGTACCCCTTGCTGGCGATGCGGAACACGAGCCGGTCCAGGGCCACCGGCAGCGCCTCGTTCGGGAGCTCGAGCAGCAGCGCGTGCCCACCCGGGTACGGCATCAGGCCGCCGCTCTCGATCCGGTCGAGCAGCCGTCCGTCACAGTGGTGCTCGGCGGCGAGCCCGAGCGAAGGCAGCGTGGGATCGTTGCCCAGCTGCGCGACGAACTGCTCGAAGGCGGCGGTCAGCCCCGCGCGGTCGTTCTCGAACATGCCCTCGCGGATGTGTGGCGTGGTGACCAGGCGCCCGTAGCCGAGCGACTTCAGCCCGCGACACACCTGCAGGGACTCCTCGAGCGTGGTCACGCCATCGTCGACGCCGGGCACGTAGTGCAGATGCAGATCGATGTAACCGGACACGCTACTCCCTCTCCGCGCGCGCTTCGTACTCCGTGCGGGCCAGCGCGAGCAAGCCTTCACGCGTGTTGAGCTCGGGACGGTCGAGCACGCGCTCGAGCAACAGCTCGAGCAGCTGGCCGAGGATCGGCCCCGGCTTCAAGCCCAGCTCACTCATCAGCGTACGGCCATCGAGCGCGAGCTCACGCGTCGTCAGCGGGGCATCGCCGATCGCACGCACGCGTTCCGCCAGTGGCTCGGCCCCCACGAGGGCCCCGAGCTCCGTTACCTCGTCGAGGAAGGCACGCCCCACCTGGCGCGCGTAGCGCCGCACGTCCGCAGCGCTGACGATGCCCTCGGGCTCGGCGTAGCGCAGCATGCGCAGCACGCGCTCGCGCTCGGCGTTCGCGAAGCGATAACGTGCCAGCCACGCATCCACGCCGCGAGCGCGCAGCGGATAGAGCAGCGCGGCCAGGCGCACGATCGGCTCGCGCGCGGCGTCGACCGTGTCCAGAGCTCGCTCGAAGACGGCTTCGTCCAGCTCGGCCAGCTCGGCGTAGGTGGCTGCGAGGATGCCGGTGCGGCGCATGACCCGAAACGCGCGCGAGGGCTGGCGCGCCTTGAGCGCCTTCAGCCACTCCTCGCGCACGCGCTCGGCAGACACGCGCTGGAAGGTGGGCAGCGTGGGCGCGATCGCCGCCTCGGTGGCCGGGTCGAGCTCGAACTCCAGCGTGGCCGCGAAGCGTGCGGCGCGCAGCACGCGCAGCCCATCCTCCGAGAAGCGCCGCTCCGGCTCGCCCACAGCGCGTATCAACTTCGCAGAGAGATCGTCGAGGCCGGCGAAGGGGTCCTCCAGCTGGTCGGCGACCGGATCGTAGGCGAGCGCGTTGATCGTGAAGTCGCGCCGGCTCAGGTCCTCACGAATGTCGGATACGTACTCCACGTGGTCCGGCCGGCGGCCGTCGCTGTAGGCGCCCTCGCCACGCAGCGTGGTGACCTCGTAGCCATTGCCGCGATGGCGCACCGTGACCGTGCCGTGCTGGATGCCCGTCGGGATCACGCGTGGGAACATCTTCACGACCTGCTCGGGGCGCGCGTCGGTCGCCAGGTCCCAGTCGGAGGCCGGCTGGCCGCGCAAGATATCGCGCAGACACCCCCCAACCACCCACCCGCGCTGGCCATTCCGCGCGAGCGTCTGGCACAGCTCGATCACCGGCGTAGGAATGTCTTCAGGGCGGATACGCGTACACAAGCTGCCACCTGAGCGCTGTTAGGAGGCGCGCAGCGTAGCAGCTCCTGTCCCGTGCGAGGTTCCCCTCGCGGAAGCGCCGTAAGTCGATGCTATAGTCCGGGTTTCGCGGCTGCTCTGCGACCACCCGCCGGCACAATCCCCGAGAAGTGCACTCATGCGCCGACTTTTTCGCTCCTATAGGCCCCTCCTCGCCGTGGCTGCCGTGCTCGTCGCCTTCGGGGTGACGTTCGTCTGGCCGCTCGAGAACGCGCTCGACTTCGACATCGATCGCTCGCCGCGGGCCCAAGCCGCCAAACAACAAGACGCCTACGACCTGCGGCGACTGCGCGTGCTCAGCCGCGTGATCCTCAAGGTCAAGGACTCGTACGTCGAGCCCAAGCGCGTCGACGCGCGGCGCATGCTGCTCAGCGGCCTGAATGCGATCCAGCGTGCGGTCGCGCCGGTGCTCGTGCACTACCACGACGGCGATCCGAAGGTGGAGCTGTCGCTGTACGACAAGAAGGCCGAGTTCCGCGTCGACGACGTGACCGCACCCTGGCAGCTGACCGAGCGCTTCAAGGCGATCTTCGGCTTCCTGCAGGACAACCTGCGCGAGGAAGATCTGGACCTGCGCGACGTCGAGTACGCGGCCGTCAACGGCATGCTGCGCACGCTCGACCCGCACTCGGTGCTGCTCACGCCCGACGTCTACAACGAGATGCGCACCAGCACGCGCGGCCAGTTCGGCGGTCTCGGCATCGTGATCGCGCTGCGCGACGGCTTGCTCACGATCATGCGGCCTCTGCCCGGCACGCCGGCGGAGCGGGCGGGCCTGCTCAAGCAGGACCGCATCGTCAAGATCGACGAGGAAGCCACGCTCAACATGCCGCTCGACGAGGCGGTCAAGCGCCTGCGCGGCACGCCCGGCTCCAACGTCGACGTGTGGATCCGGCGCGACGGGGCGAACGGCTTCCAGAAGCCGAAGAAGTTCAAGCTGACGCGCGCGATCATCCACCTCGACTCGGTCGAGTCGCGCATGCTCGCGGGCGGCATCGGCTACATCAAGATCTCCAGCTTCCAGGGCAACACCTTCGACGACATGGAGCGCTCGCTCGCCGAGCTGCACCGCCAGCCGATGAAGGGCCTGGTGCTCGACCTGCGCGACAACCCGGGCGGCTTGCTGGAGCAAGCGGTGAAGGTCGCCGACGCGTTCCTCACCACCGGCACGATCGTCACTACGTCCTCCAACGACCCGTCGCAGCGCGACGAGAAGTTCGCGACCCGCGAGGGCACCGAGCCCAACTACCCGATGGTGGTGCTCTGCAACGGCGGCAGCGCCTCCGCGAGCGAGATCGTCGCCGGCGCGCTGCAGAACCACGACCGCGCGCTGGTCGTCGGCCAGACCACGTTCGGCAAGGGCTCCGTGCAGCTCCTGTACGACTTCCCGGATGACGGCTCCGCGCTCAAGCTCACGATCGCGCAGTACCTCACGCCGGGCGACGTCTCGATCCAGGGCGTCGGCATCGTGCCGGACATCGCGATCGATCCGATGACCGTCGACAAGGAGGACATGGATCTCGCCGTCGACGACGTCTACACGCGCGAGAGCGATCTGCGCCGCCACCTCACCAACGAGCGCGCGAGCGACGAGATCAAGAGCGCGGTCGTGATGCGCTACTACCTACCGCAGCAGACGCGCGAGCAGCTGCGCTCGGCCGCGCCCGAGGAGTCGGCCGAGAACGAGCAGGAGGCGGAGTTCCTCACCACGTTCTCGCGCGACCTGCTGCTGAAGGCGCCCCGCCCCGGCCGCAAGGAGCTGCTCGCGGACGCGGCGTCGGTGATCGCGCAGACCAGCGAGAAGGAGCTCAACCGCGCGATCGCCGAGCTCAAGAAGATCGGCGTCGACTGGGTCGTCGGCAACGACGCCGGCGCGAGCGACGTGCAGGTCTCGGCGGAGGCCATGCCCACCACCGGCCAGGCCGGCGACGGCTTCGAGCTGAAGGTGAAGGCGACCAATACCGGCAAGGCGCCGCTGTTCCGCCTGCGCGCCGAGACCAAGAGCGACTATCCGCTGTTCAACGGGCGCGAGCTCGTGTTCGGCAAGCTGCTCCCGGGCGAGAGCCGCGAGTGGACCACCACGCTCGGCGTCTGCACCTCGGAGAAGGACAAGGCACGCAAGTGCAAGCTGCCGGACGACGCGCCCGATCGCGCCGACGGCATCCGCGTGAACTTCGAGGAAGCGCACGGCCACGCGCCCGCGACCGCCGAGGTGCGCACCACGGTGAAGTCGCTGGAGCGGCCGCAGTTCTCGTATCAGTACCAGGTCGCCGATCCCACGGGCGACGGAGACGGGCGCATCGAGCGCGGCGAGTCCGTGACCGTGTTCTTCGACGTGCAGAACACCGGCAAGGGCAAGGCGCTCAACGTGACCGCCAACCTTCGCAACCTCGGCGGCCCTGGCGTGCTGCTGCGCGATGGCCGCTTCGAGCTAAAGGAGATGCCGGCCGGCGATGCACGTCGGGTGGCGTTCACCTTCGACATGCTGCCGGACTTCGAGGGCGACCACGCCGAGGTGGAGCTCTCAGTCGCGGACGTGCAGCTGCGCGAGTTCGCGTCCGAGAAGATCCGCATCCCGGTCGAGGCCAAGCCGGTCGACTCGCCCACGCCCAAGTCGGGGACCGTGGTGCTCAAGGACGGAGCGCAGGTGTTTGCGGCGCCGGTCGCCGATGCGCGTGCGATCGCACGCACGAGCGAAGGTGCGGTCAGCTTCCCCGCGGAGGCCACGCTCGGTGACTTCACGCGCATCAACCTCGGACAGGGACGTCCGGGTTGGATCGCCTCGAAGGACATCGTGAGCGGAGCGGCCGGCGGCAAGGTGCTGTTCGACAAGAGCCGCATGCCGCCGCGCCTGAACGTCGACTATGCGCACACGCTCGTCACCAAGACGCGCAACCTCAAGCTGACGGGCAAAGCCAGCGACGACTCGCGCATCCGCGACGTGTACATCTTCGTCGGCGCCAAGAAGGTGTTCTACCAAGCCAATCGCGGCGACACGAAGCAGCTCGACTTCCAGGCGGACGTGCCGCTCGAGCCGGGTATCAACTACGTGAGCGTGTTCGCACGCGAGAACCAGGACGTGGTGACGCGCGATACGTTCGTCGTGCGTCGCGACGGCGACGGTGGCGAGCTGCTCAAGACGCCCGATCACGAGAGTGACGAGTGGGGCGGCGACGATCCCAGCGAGCTCGAGTAAGAACCGCGCTCCTTAAAGGACAAGGCCCTCGCGCTTGTGAGCACGAGGGCCTTATTCATCTCCGAGACGTTGCGGATCAGGCGAGCTTGCGGAGCGCTTCTTCGTCCTGCACCACCACGCGACGGTGGTCGAAGAGGATCAGCCCGCGGCGCTTCATGTCGCCGAGCGTGAGCGTCACCGTCTCACGGGTCGAGCCGACGTAGTTCGCGATCTCTTGGTGCGTGAACTTCACGCCGATCAGGCGGCCGCGACTCTCGGGGATGCCGTGCGATTCCGCGGCGCGGAGCAGGAAGTCCGCCACGCGCGACTCGACGGTGCGCGAGAGCAGAGCTTCGATGCGGCGCTCGGCCTCCATGCGGCGCTCGCCCATCATCTTCATCAGCGCGACGGCCAGCTTGGAGTTGCGCTCCATCAGGTCCTGCACGAGACGAAGTGGGACGCGCAGCACTTCCAGCTGGTCGATCGCGATGGCACCGTCGCGGTGAGCACCGCCCACGGCGAGAGGCGTCTCACCGAGGATGTCGCCCACGCCGCGGTACGCGACGGTAAACTCACGGTCGCCTTCGGCGCGGCGTACGACTAGCGCGCGGCCACTGCCGACGACGAACAGGAAGTTCCCGGCCTCGCCCTGCGTGTGGATGGGGCGGCGTCTCGCGACCTTCACCACCGTGCTCTGCCTGACGATCTCGTCGACAGCGTCGGTGTCCAGTGCGTGAAACAGCCCGCAGCGGCCGACGATGTGCCGCTTCCGCATCTCCTGATCGGATGCAGCG
>DASUME010000243.1:0-10930 GCA_036277895.1 Polyangiales bacterium | reverse complement strand
GGATCCCGTCGCGGCGCCCGCAGGAATACGGACGTATTCCGAGGACGGCGCGGCGGGAGGCGGCCGAAAGGACCGCGCAGGTGCGTGCGAATTTCTGACTCAGGACACTAGTCTCTCCAGCTCGGCTCGCGCTTCTGCAAGAACGCGGCGAGGCCTTCCATGGCGTCGGGCTGCGCGAGCAGGTTCGCCAGCTGCTCGCGCAGGAACGGCACCGCCTCGTCGATCGGCTTGCCCGTCGTCGCCTCGTGCGCCGCGAGCCCTGCGCGCAGGGCCGAAGGCGAGCGCGCGGCCAGCTGCTGCGCCAGCGCATCCACCTCGCGATCGAGCTCCATGTCCGGCACCGCGCGCGTGATCAGCCCGAGCTGCTCGGCCTCGCGCGCGTCCACAGTCTTGCCGAGCAGCATCATCTCGACCAGCTTGCGCCGCGGCACCAGCCGCTCCAGCACCGCCATGATCTGCATCGGGAACAGCCCGCGCAGCACCTCGGGCGTGCCGAGCTGTGCACTCTCGGCGGCGATCGCGAAGTGACAGCTCGCCACCAGGCCGAGGCCACCGCCGAGCGCAACGCCGTGCACCTTCACGATCGTCGGCTTGGTCAGCTTCGGAAAGCGCAGCAGCAGATCGCCGAAGTCCCCGCGCGCGGCGAGCGTCGCGTTTGGATCGGGCTCGAGCATCTCGCGTAGGTCCGCGCCGGCACAGAACGCCTTGCCGTCGCCGGCGAGCACGATCACGCGCACCTTCGGATCGTCGCGCGCGTCGTCGAGCGCCCAGAGCAGATCGTTGATCAGCACGGGGCCGAGCGCATTCTTTCGATCGGGGCGCGCGAGCGTGAGTGTGGCGATCGTGCCGCCTTCTCCCGAACGTTCGACGCGTAGATGACGATACTGCGGGCGTTGGCTGGCGGTCATCGGAGTGCTCCGGTTCGAAACCCGCGGTCTATCGGGCCGCGCACCCAAGGATCACGCAGGGCATTGCTTGATGGAAGGTACCTTCCAATGTAGTCTCGCAACTCGAGAGGGAGGGGTAGTGCGCGCGCATCTGCTCAAAAGCTTGATGGCCACATTGTTGGTCGGGACGCTCTTCGTGTCCCAAGCAGCGCCGGCGCTTGCCCAGGCCACTGCCGAGGGAGACCGCGTGAAGGGCGACATCGCCGGAACGGTCGGGCTCGGTCTGCTTGGCGCCGAGGTGGGTCTATTCCTGCCGCCGGCGTTCAACCTCCAGGACCACTGGTGGGCGTGGGTGCTGTTCCCCGCCATCACCGCTGCGGGCGGCGCCGTCGCCGGCGCGTTCGCCTTCGAGCCGCGGAACCCGGAGCCGGCGGTCACGGTATCGATCTTGGGTGCTGGCTTCTTGCTCGCGGTCCCCGCGCTGGTCGGCGCTTCGGCGCTCTCCACCGTGCGGCGTGACCGCGACATCGAGCGCGCGGAGTCCGGGGGCCTGTTGCGCTTCGGCAAGCGCGGCCCCGAGCTCGGCGCCCCGAACGTCACGACGGCCTCGGTCTTCTCCCAGCAGGAGCAGCAGCGCTACGGCCTGCCGCAGAAGACCTCCACCCGCCTCACGTTGGTCTCGGGTCGCTTCTGAGCGCGGCCTCCGCGCCCGAGCTGCTCCGTCTCGTCCGACACACCCTCCATGCGCGCGCCCTGTTCGAGGGAGCGCAGCGCGTTCTGATCGCCTGCTCGGGAGGCCCCGACTCGCAGGCCCTGCTCCACGTGCTGCACGCGCTGCGCGACGAGCATGGCTGCTCGCTCGCCGTCGCGGGCGTCGATCACGGCCTGCGCGCCGAGGCGCCCGCGGAGCTGGCGCTGGCCCAGCAGCTGGCCTCCCAGCTCGGGCTGGAATTCGTCGTGCTGCGGGTGATCGTGGCCGATGGCGCATCGCGTCAAGCGCAGGCCCGCAAGGTCCGCTACGCGGCGCTGCTCGACCATGCCCAGCGGGTGGGGGCGCAGCGGATCGCCGTCGGGCACACGCTCGACGACCAGGCCGAGACCGTGCTCGCCCGGCTGCTGCGCGGCTCGGGCCTCGAGGGGCTGGGCGGTGCCGCCCCCCGGCGCGCGGACGGCGTGGTGCGCCCGTTGATCGACGCACCCCGCGACCGGGTCCATGCCTACATCCGAGGCGAGGGTATCCCGTTCGCGCGCGACCCCAGCAACCGGGACGAGCGCTACCTGCGCGTGCGCGTGCGCCACGCGCTCCTGCCGGCTCTGAGCGCGGAAAATCCGCGCATCGCCGAGCACCTCGCGCAGCTGGCGGACGACGCGCGTGAGGCCGGGGAGCTGCTGGCGGTGCGCGCCGAAAGTGCCCTTGCGCGCGCAGATGGTGACGTTCGTGCGCTGCGGGAAGAACCGAGCTTGGTGAGGCGTTTCGCTCTCAAGCGCGAGATCGAACGTCGGACGGGCGCGCCCTTGTCTCGTGCCCACCTGATGGCGGTGGAGCGTATGCTCATCGAAGCGGGGCACGGGCACGTTCGCGTGCCCGGCGACGTGGTGGTCTCGGTGGGGCGAGAGGGAACCCTGTCTCTTGCCGCCGTGACGAAACGAGGGCGGGGCAGCCGCCGACCGAAAGAACCTGAAGGTACGAAATGAGTGGGGCTTCAGCACATCCAGGCGAGTCTGAAACGTGTGCCGAGTCGGACGCGCAAAGGCTTCGTCGAGGTGTCAGACTGGAGCAATTCACGCGCACTCGGGCCGCTATGCGCCGGCTCGTACGTGTTGATGTGAATTGGGTGCCGTGTTATCACGAAAGCGCCGCACTGGGCTCTCAACAATCGCGCGCGAGCACGAGGTTTCCGTGAAGCAAAGCCACAAGACCCTGTTGCTGTGGGTCCTGCTGATCTTGATGTTCGTCGCCATTTACCACCTGGTGTCGGACCCGGACCAGCCGCAGAGCGTGGCGTTCAGTGACTTCATCTCGGACGTCCGTAACGGCAACGTCGAGCAGGTCACGATCCGTCCGCGCGAGAACAGCGCCGAGTACAAGTACATCGCGCTGAAGGACGAGACGCGCAAGAAGCGCGTCAGCGTCGGCATCGTAGGCGAGCAGATCAACCGCGAGCTGATCGACAACAACGTCAAGGTCGAGTACGCGGCCGACGATCAGAACGGCCTGTGGACGAGCCTGCTCGTCACCTGGCTGCCGATGGTCTTCCTGCTCGTGATCTTCTTCTTCTTCATGCGCCAGCTGCAGGCCTCCGGCGGCAAGGCCATGAGCTTCGGCAAGTCGCGTGCGCGACTGCTGAACGAGTCTCAGAACAAGGTCACGTTCGCAGACGTCGCGGGCATCGATGAGGCCAAGGACGACTGTGAAGAGATCATCGCGTTCCTGAAGGACCCGAAGAAGTTCCAGCGCCTCGGCGGCCGCATCCCCAAGGGTGTGCTGCTGATGGGAGCACCCGGCACCGGCAAGACGTTGCTGGCGCGCGCGATCGCGGGCGAAGCGGGCGTGCCGTTCTTCAGCATCTCGGGCTCGGACTTCGTCGAGATGTTCGTCGGCGTGGGCGCCTCGCGCGTTCGCGACCTGTTCGAGCAGGGCAAGAAGCACGCGCCCTGCATCATCTTCATCGACGAGATCGACGCCGTCGGTCGCCACCGTGGCTCCGGCCTCGGCGGCGGTCACGACGAGCGCGAGCAGACGCTCAACCAGCTGCTCGTCGAGATGGACGGCTTCGAGTCGAGTGAGGGCGTGATCATCATCGCCGCCACCAACCGCCCGGACGTGCTGGATCCCGCGATCCTGCGCCCCGGCCGCTTCGACCGCCGCATCCACGTGCCGCGCCCGGACCTGCGTGGACGCGAGGGCATCCTTCGCGTGCACACCAAGAAGACGCCGCTGTCGCCGGACGTCGACCTCGAGATCATCGGCCGCGGTACACCCGGCTTCTCCGGCGCAGACCTGGAGAACCTGGTGAACGAGGCCGCGCTGCTCGCCGCGCGTCAGGACAAGGAGTCCCTGAGCATGGCGGACTTCGAGCTGGCCAAGGACAAGGTCATGATGGGCGCCGAGCGCCGCAGCATGATCATCAGCGAGGCGGAGAAGCGCACCACTGCCTGGCACGAGGCCGGCCACACGTTGGTCGCGCGCATGCTCCCCAACCACGACCCGGTGCACAAGGTGTCGATCATCCCGCGCGGCCCTGCGCTGGGCGTGACCATGTCGCTGCCCAAGGAAGACCGGCTCGGCTACTCGCGCGACTGGGCCAACGACCGCATCGCGATGGCGCTCGGCGGCCGTATCGCGGAGCAGATCCGGTTCGGGCAGCTCACCACCGGCGCGTCCAACGACTTCAAGCAGGCTACCCAGCTCGCCAAGGCGATGGTCACCGAGTGGGGCATGAGCGAGAAGCTCGGCACGCTCTCCTACGGCTCCAGCGAGGACAACCCCATGCTGCCGTTCGGCCCGTCCGGACGTACGCAGGATTACTCCGAGCAGACGGCGCAGGAGATCGATCAGGAAGTGCGCCGGATCGTGAACGAGCAGTACGCGCGCGCACGCAAGATCATCGAAGACAACGTCGACAAGATGAACAACATCGCCGAAGCGCTGTTGGAGCGTGAGACACTCGACTCCGGAGAGCTCGACGCGCTGATGGAGGGTCGTCCGATGCCGCCACGTGAGCGGGTCGTGATCCCCACCTACGCAGACAAGCGCAACGAAGCGCGCGAGAAGCGGAAGGGCTCCATCTTCCAACCGCGTCCGCGCGAGGTGCCGTCGGGCGGCTGATTCGTGAGAGGGGGCGGCGTTGACGGAGCGGGGAACGGGCGAGCCAAGTGCGACTGAGGCCGAAAGCCAAGCGCACGCCCGCTCGTGCGGTTCCTGCGAAGTTTGGGGCATCCTGAACGTCACGCCGGACTCCTTCAGCGATGGTGGCGCGTACCTGCGCGCCGACGCCGCGCTGACGCAGGGCCTCAAGATGATGCGCGAAGGCGCTCACGTCATCGACGTGGGTGGCGAGTCGTCGCGTCCCACCGGCAAGACCTACGGCGATGTGGAGCCGGTCAGCGTCGAGCGGGAGCTCGCGCGGGTAATCCCCGTAATCAAGCTGCTCGCTGGTTACGGTGCGCGCCTTTCGATCGACACCGTGAAAGCGGTGGTCGCGGAGCGTGCCGTGCAGTGGGGTGCCCAGATCGTGAATGACGTCTCATGCGGGCGCTCGGAGGCCTTGTTGCGCGTCGCCGCGGAGAGCGGCGCAGAGCTGGTGCTCATGCACAACCGCGGGCGCGGCGAGCGCTCCGCGGCCAACACCCAGTACGGCCCCAACTTGCTACGCATGGTGCGCGACGAGCTGATGGGGGCGATGGACCGCGCCGTCACGGCGGGCGTGCGGCCCGAGCAGATCTGGCTCGACCCGGGCATCGGCTTTGCCAAGCAGGCGGTCCAGTCAGCGGCGCTGCTCGCGCGCACGGACGTGCTGGTGGCCACGGGACAGCGCGTGTTGGTCGGGGCCTCGCGCAAGTCGTTCATCGGTGAGCTCGCGCCGCTGGCGTCGAGCGGCGCGCCGGATGCAGCGCAGCGGCTCGGCGGCTCGCTGGCGGCGATCACGGCGGCGGTGCTCAAGGGCGCCCACGCGGTGCGCGTGCACGACGTGCTCGCGTCGCGCCAGGCGGTCGATCTCGCGCTCGCGCTTCGGCAGGTCGAGCCGTGATCCACACCGTCATCGGCACCCTGTCCACGTACTTCTCGCACGGCCTATGGGCCGTGTTGCTCGACGCGCTCGACATCTTCGTCGTCGCGGCGCTGGTGTACCGCGTGCTGTTGCTGATCCGCGGCACGCGCGCGCTGCAGATGGGCATCGGCCTGTTCCTGGTGTTCGCCACCTACGAGCTCGCGCGGCGGCTCGGGCTGCTCACGCTCTACTCGCTGCTCGACGGCTTGCTCGCCTCGATGGTGCTGATCATCGTGGTGATCTTCCAGGGCGACATCCGGCGCGCGTTGATGCGCTTCGGCGGCCGCGCCTGGTGGGTGCCGGGCTCGAGCGCGAAGGCGAGTGGCGCGATCGAAGAAGTGATCAAGGCCGCCACCATGCTCGCGCAGAAGCGCATCGGCGGGCTGATCGTGTTCGAGCGCGACGCGATGCTGGAGGAGTTCATCCAGCGTGGAACGCTGATCGACAGCCTCGCCTCCAAGGAGCTGCTGTACGGGCTGTTCATCCCGAGCTTCGAGAACCCGCTGCACGATGGCGCGGTCGTCATCCGCGACGGTCGCGTCTGGCAGGCGGGCGCGTTCTTGCCGCTGACCACCAACCAGGACATCGACCGCACGCTCGGCAGCCGCCATCGCGCGGCGCTGGGCGTCAGTGAGGAGACGGACGCCGTGGTGGTCGTGGTCTCGGAGGAGCGCGGCTCGATCAGCCTCGTGTTCAACGGCAACATGGTGCGCGACGTCGACCCGGCTTCGCTGCGCGATGCGCTGCCCGGGTTGTTGTTCCGCCGCCTGCGCCGCAAGAAGCGCAAGACCGGCTCGCGCCACAGCATCCCGGTGGTGCGCCCGGCACAGCGCCCCGAGGGCACCTACGAAGAGGGCGGCGTGCCGCAAGAGGAGCCCAAGCCGTGACCGCAGAGGCGACGTACGGCCAGCGCCTCAAGCGCGCCTTCACCGACAACCTCGGGCTCAAGCTGTTCTCGCTGATCGTGGCGATCGCCCTGTTCACGGTGGTGCACGGCTCGGAGGCGGGGCAGCGCTCGCTGTACGTGCCGATCGTCGCCATGTTGCCGCCCGAGTCGTCGGGCAACGTGTTGGTGGGGGAGCTGCCCGACAAGGTGAAGGTCACGCTCAGCGGCAGCCGCTCGGTGGTGAACTCGATCCACCAGCTCGACGCGGTGCAGATCGACCTCACGAGCGCGCCCCGCACGTACACGTTCGAGCCGGCCCTGTTCGGCGTGCCGGCGGGCATCGACGTGCAGTCCGCGCCGGCGGTGCTCACGCTCGACTGGGAGCCGCGGCAGGAAGCCAAGCTGCCGGTGCGCGTGCAGCTCTCGGGCACGCCTGATCCCACGCTGCAGCTGGTCGGCAAGCCCACGGTCGCGCCGCCGCGCCTGCTGGTGAAGGGGCCGCGCTCCAGCATCGAGGCGATGAGCGAGCTGCCCACGGACCTGCTGCCGCTCGGCGGCCTCGGAGCCGGCATCCACCGCGTGCGCGTGCCGCTCTTGTCCTTGCCGCAAGGCGTGTCGGTGGTCGGAACGCCGGAGGTGACGGTGGAGCTCAACCTCGAGCTCAAGCGCGAGCAGCGCAAGCTCCGCCACCTGGCGGTGGCCGTGGTCGGCATCGGTGGCACGGCCGCGCTCCGCCCCTCTCACGTCGACGTGCTGGTCGCCGCGCCGGAGAGCACGCTGGAGGAGCTCGACCCCGAGCACGTGGTGCCCACGGTCGAGGTGCCCGCGGATGCGCGCCCCGGCCTCGCGCTCAGCCTGCCGGTCACGGTGCGCGGCCTCGACGACTCGGTGCGCTTGCTCCGCATCGAGCCGAGCGAAGTCCTCGTCCGCGTCGAGCACTGAGCGCCGCGCGCGTGCGCGGTCACCTCGCCTTCGCCGCGGCGCGGCTCCGTGGATGGCCTCGACGACCGCTCCATGCGCTAGCCTCCGGCGGTGCAGATCGACCAGGTGATCGAGCAGCTGCGCGCGCTCGGCGTGCAGCCAGACGGCGTGTTGCTGGTGCACACGTCGTTCAAGGCGCTGCGGCCGATCGAGCGGGGGCCGCTGGGCTTGATCGAGGCCCTGCGAGCGGTGGCCGGCACGCTGGTGATGCCGACGATGACCGACGGCGAGAGCGTGTTCGATCCGCAGAGCACACCCACGGTTGACATGGGCATCACAGCCGAGCTCTTCTGGCGCCAGCCCGGCGTCGTGCGCAGCACGCACCCGGGTGGATCGTTCGCCGCGGTGGGGCCCGAGGCAGAGCGCATCTGCGCGCCGCAGCCACTGTCGCCGCCGCATGGCCACGAGAGCCCGGTCGGGCGCGTGTACGATCTCGATGGCCAGGTGCTGCTGCTCGGCGTGGGCCACAGCGAGGACACCACGCTGCACCTCGCCGAAGCGCTCGCGGGCGTGCCGTACTCGATCGCGTATCCCACAGTGATCGCGGAAGGGCAGACGGCGCTGATCGCCGAGACCGATCACTGCTGCCGCCGCTTCGCGCTCGCCGATGCCTGGCTCGGCACGCTGCAGCGCGCGGGCCCGGTCGGGCACGGGCAGGCGCGCCTGAGCCGCGCGCGCGACATCGTGCGCGTCGCGCTCGAGCACCTCCGACAGGAGCCGCTGGTCTTCCTGTGCCGCGAGGGCTGCGACGAGTGCGCGCTCGCGCGCGCTAGCGTTGCTCGATAGGCGCGTGCATGAGGCGGCCCCAGGCCACGAACGCGGCCAGCCCGCCCACCGCGAGGTTGAGCACCACCATGCGGTACTCTTCACGCGCGATGTGGATGACCATCGCGCACGCCATCAGCGTCAGGAAGCTGGTGGCCGCCCAGCCGACGATGCGCTGCGGCGCGCGCGTGACCGCCGGTGCAGCGACCGCGATCGCACCGAGCAGCTCGATGGCCCCAAAGCCGCGCACCACGTTGATGGGCAGGCTGCCGGTCCAGGCCATGATCTCGACCAGTCGATCGGGATCGAGCACGAGCTTGAGCGAAGCCGTGACCGTAAAGAAGAACGCCAACAGATCCTGCGCGATCCAGCTCGCAAAGTGCAGGAGCCGCTCGTTGGACACGGACCGAGATGCGATGGTTGCCATGGTGACCTCACTTCGTGGGTGACGTTCGGATTACGTCTCCGGCCCTCAAGATCTGCGCTCACGAGAATTTTTTAACAAGGGCGACGTTCGCTCGCCCCCGCGCGGGTCGCGCGGAGTGCTCCACGACGGGGGACGTTCACGATACATGGCGCGCACGGCAAAGTTTGCGTGCAGCGCGCGTGTTCCTGGGTCCATCCTCCACGCCTGCGTACGGATCGCCACGCGTGCACCCGAAGGCCGCGTCCAGCACGCGCACGCGCAGGCCTCGCGAGCACGCATGTATGGAAGACCACGCCGCAAACTCGCAGAGGGCGCATTTCGGCAATCGGCTTGCGTGTAGGGGGGTGCAGTGCGAGGGTGTTCACTCGCGAACGTTTTCTGGTCGGCTCGCTGCTCTCTCGAGGGCGGAGGTCGTTGGGCGACGAACTCGAAGCAGCGATATCGCTGCGCGGTTCTCGAAGCGACGGCTCTTCGACGACTAATCCGCCACGGGTGCTCGCCCGTGGTGTGCGCCGTTTCAGGAAGAGAGAACAGATCATGGCAAACCGACTCTACGTGGGTAACCTCGCGTTCAGCACCGACGAACAGTCGCTTCAGACCGTGTTCTCGAAGTTCGGCACCGTCGACGAAGTAAAGGTCGTGATGGACCGCGAGACGGGTCGCTCGCGCGGCTTCGCGTTCGTGTCGATGTCCGACGCCAACGGCGCGAAGAAGGCGATCGCCGAGATGGACGGCCAGCTCGTCGACGGCCGCGCGCTGCGCGTGAACGAGGCCGAAGAGCGCGAGCGCGGATCGTTCCGCGGCGGCGCTCGCCGCGGCTTCTGAAGCTCTCTCAGTCGCCCACGGCAGGTAGCCTCAAAGGCTAGCCGCGTACTCGGCGAACAGCTCGAAGTGGATGCGCCGGCTGCAGGGCGACTTACCGGTCGTGCCGTCGCAGCTGTAGTCACCATGGCCGCGCGTCTCGCGCGAGCGTAGCGTGCGCACCACGATGGCGGTGATGTCGTAGCCGCCGTGCTCGCAGCGCGCGTCGTTGCAGCGCAGCTCGAACAGCGTGGGTGCGCTCGGCACGTGGAAGCGCTTCGTGTACTTCGTGCAGGCGATCTGGGAAAACTCCTGCACCTCGAGCTTGAGCCCGGTCAGCGTCGGGGCGGTGGTGAGCAGCCGCGGCGCCCTGCGCTCGCGCAGTACTCGCTCCGCGCTCTCGTCATTCTGCATTCGATCTGCTCCCATGGCGGTGGGCGCCCAACTGCGAACGCTCCGTGAAGGTACGCGCCGGAATGCCGCGTGCATACGAGGATCGCCCGTTTCGTGCTCAAAGGTTCGCCAGCGCGCTCGAGCATGCGCTCGACTCGTAGAAAGTGCGCAGCTGCGCGCGGATCTGGCGCTCGAGGAAGCCCGTGTCGAGCGCTCGCGCGACGATCGGTGCCAGCAGCTCGCCGAGCTCCTGGGCGACCATTTGCTCGCTGACGCCCATGTCGTCGATCAGCTCGGTCAGCGTGTGGGTGCCGTACTTCGCGAAGAAGTAGTCGACCATCTCCTGCATCAGGCGCTGAAAGTAGGGTGACTTCCGGAACGCGAGCCAGAACTCGTGCCCGAGCACGATGAAGTCCTCGAGATCTTGCTTGTCGATCAGTGCAAACAGCTCGCGCAGGCGCAGCGCGGAGACCGACGCCCACACCTCGTCGGCGACCGAGCGCACCAGCTCCGGGCTGACCACGGCCAGCATGTCGCTCCCGCTCTGGCGGACGAGCGCGCTGCGCAAGCGCCGCACGAGCGCCGCTGCCACGCGTGCCTCCAGCGCGAGCGCGAGCCGGCTCAGCCCGAACGGTGCGCTGTCCGAGTGCAACAGATCGCTCAGCGCCTGGGTCAGCAGCTTGGCCTGGAACTGCTCGCCCGCCTCGCTGCGCACGATGCGCTCGAGCACCTCGCGCCAGACGCCGGACAGGCGCGTGATCTTGTCGGCGAACAGCTCGTACGAAGCGTCGCCGAGCACCTCGTCGAGGCGCGTGTCGTCTCCGGCTGGCGAGTCGAGCACGACCTGCCCCATCTCACCGAGTAGCTCGACGATGCCGCCGCTGACCCGGAGCTCGATCGCGTAGCGCGTGATGATGCTGGTGATCTGCGCGCTCGAGCTGACCTCGTGCAGGCGCACGGTCTGCATCCACACGAACAGCTCCTGCACCCAGTCGTGCGTGCGAGCGGGCAGCAGCTC
>DASUME010000242.1:0-3730 GCA_036277895.1 Polyangiales bacterium | reverse complement strand
TGGTTCTCGCGCTCGTGCGCCGAGGCGGGTCCATGGCACGCCTCGCACGCCACGCCGAATTCCTCGACCTTACTCTCGAAGTGTCCGTCTGCGAGGCCCGGGTTCGGCCGCACGTTGTGGCAGAAAATGCAGTTGTCGTTCCAGCGCGTGACGTGCCGCGTGTAGTCGGCTTCTGCGATCGGTAGCGCGGGGTCGGCGGTCAAGAACGCGCCGTTCATGTGGAACCAGCGCTGCTCCTCCAGGTGATAAGCCCAGGGCAGGCGCTGCAGCGCGCCGTCCACCCGCCCGATGTACTGCTGGTAGCGGCGTGAGCCCACGGTCAGCGCGATCTCGATCGTGCGTCCGCCCCAGCTCATGCGCGGCGTGCCGTCACGCTTGTCCATCGTCGCGGGCACGCCGAAGTAGCTCACCTGCTCGCCCGCGAACGGCGCGCGCACGTCCGCGCCGCGCGCCTCGCGCGTCATCGTGCGATGAAACGTACGCGCGAAGCTCTGCGCATGGTCGCTGTGGCAGCGCGTGCAGCTGGCCGCCGTCTCGTAGCTCTCGGTGTGCAGATCGCGCGGCGCCGTCAGCGAACGCTCACGCGCGCTCACGCCCAGTCCGGCCACGAGGGCAAGTGCGATCCACAACCACGCGCGCACGTCAGGGCACCATCGCCGCAGTCTGTCACAGCGCGAGCGCGATGGGGCGCCTGTGTGCGAACGCGAGCGTGTACCCCACCAGCCCGGAACCCAGGGCGCAGACCAGCGTGATCATCTCCGTGCGCTTCATTGTGCTCTCCTCGGCGCGCTGTCGTGCGGCGCCCATGGAGAGAGGTTGCGCGGCGGACGGTCATGAATCCAATGACTATGGTCCATGCATGCATGAACGCCGTTCATTCACGCGCCAAACATCAACGTGGCCTTCTCGCCGAGCGAGCGCGTCTCCGCGTAGACGGCTTCGAGCTGGCGATCGGAGAGCGCGAGCCGCTCGGCGCTGACGCGTGCCTCGCGCAGCGCGTCGCGTCGCGAGGTCTCCGAGCCGGCCGCCAGCGAGTCGAAGCTCGAGACCAACGTGACGCGGTAGAACGTGGGCGAGGCGGCCTCGACGTCGTCGAGCTGATGGTGGCGCGCGCACAGCTCCATCAGCGGCTCGGGCAAGGTCCACTTCTGGTAGAACTCGTCGCCCGGGTAGGCGTGCAGGCGCTGCAGCGCTTCGTCGAGCACGGCCTCGCTCGGCAGCTCCAGCTTCCCGCTCGCGAGCAGCGCCTCGATCGCGCGTAGCGCGACGGCCTTGCCGACGTCGTGGAACAGCCCGCCGAGGAAGGCCGCCTCCTGCGCGGCGCGATCCTGCTTGCCCGCGAGCTGCGCGGCCGCGAGCGCGCAGGTCATGCCGTGCTGAAACTGCCGCTTCCAGCGCGCGGCGAAGGGCGACGCGCCCCGCTCGCTGTCGAGGTTGGAGCGGCAGGCGAGCCCGATCGCCACCTGTGCGACCTGCTCGCTGCCGAGCTGCGCGATTGCCTGGCGTACGGTCGTGACCTCGCTGCCGCGGCCGAACAGCGGCGAGTTGGCCACGCTGAGCAGCTTGGCGCTGATCGCGAGGTCCTGCTGGATCACGTGCGTGAGCCGCTGCAGGTCGACCTCGGGCTCGCCGGTGATCGCGAGCACACGCGGCACCAGCGCGGGCACCACGGGCGGCTCGAGCTTCTTCTGCGTCGAGAGCTCGACCACCTTCATCACCAGCGCGCCGACCGCGGGCTCGTCGTCGGGCGAGGCCGGCGCCATTGGCGGGAGCTCCTGCGCAAGGCGGTCCAGGAACGTGGGCGCTGGCAGCGAATGCGGCAGCGACGGCGGCGGGGCCGCGCTCGGGACCGTAGCGCTGCGCACAGCTGGCGCCGGAGTACGCGCCGCGTCGCCACGGGCCCATTGCCACAGCCGTTCGAACATGCCGACTTCCCCCGGCCACGATGCTATCGCGACTCGAGGCTAGAGCGTGCATCGGAATGGTCCCGCTGGTGCTCCCACGCTCGCGAGCCACATCGAGCCAACGCAGGCCATGCATGACGCGGAGCGACATCGAAGCTCCGGGTGCGAGCGTCGCACGCTGCCGAGGGGGGTGGAGAGCGTCGTCTGGTGTGACCGCGAACGCGTAAGCGCGGATCAGCACCTGGCTAGTGGGCCGGATCTCGCACGAATTACGCACAGATTGGCGAGCTGTCCGGCTCGACCGCAGGCTCGTGGCAGGGCAGATTCTTGCTGATGTACGGGCCACTGCCGGACGAGGATCACGCCACCCCGGGGGAGGCGCTGCGCGAGTACCGGTTCCTTGCCGAGCTCGCGGCGGCGACGCAACACCTGGTCGAGCCGGCCGACGTGATGGCGACCACGGCGCGTATGGTCTCGGACGAGCTCGGCGTCGATCGCTGCGCCTACGCCGAGGTGGAAGACGAGTCGCTGTTCGTGATCATCGGCGACTACGCGCGCGACGCGACGAGCATCGTGGGGCGCTGGCCGGTGGCCGCGTTCGGGCCCGAGTGTGCCCGCTGTATGCGCGCGGGCGAGCCCTACGTGGTGCACGACGTGAACGACAGCCCGTTCATCGGCCCCGAGCACTTGACCGCCTACCGCGCCACCACGATCGGCGCCGTGATCTGCGTGCCGCTGCACAAGCAGGGCAAGTTCACCGCGGCGATGGCCGTGCACCAGAAGGTTCCGCGGCGCTGGAGCCGGCTCGAGCTGGAGCTGGTGACGCGCGTGGTGGCGCGTTGTTGGGAGGCGCTGGAGCGCGCGCGCGTGAGCCGGACCTTGCAAGAGAGCGAGGCGCGCTATCGGGCGATGTTCGAGGCCTCGCCCGAGTGTGTGGTGTTGATCGCGGCCGACGGCACCATCCTGCAGGCCAACCCGGCGGCGCTGCGCAGCACGGAGGCCGAGCGCGAGGAGGAGCTGACCGGCCGCTCGGTCTACGAGCTGGTGGTCCCCGAGCATCGTGAGCGCTTCGCCAGCTTCAACCAGCGCGTGTGCGCGGGCGAGAGTGGCGCGCTCGACTTCGAGATCGTGGGCCTGCGCGGCACGCGGCGCACGATGGAGGCCAACGCGGTCCCGCTGCCGGGCGGGGCGGGACAGGTGCAGCTCTCGCTCGCGCGCGATGTCAGCGAGCGCGTGCGTGCCGAGCGTGCGCTCAGCGACAGCCGCGGCCGGCTCGACTACGCCGTGCGCCTCTCGGGCGTGGGCTTCTGGTACTGCGACCTGCCGTTCGACGAGCTGATCTGGGATCCGCGCGTGCGCGATCACTTCTTCCTCACGCTGCACGAGCGGGTGACGATCGAGACCTTCTACGCGCGCATCCACCCCGACGATCGCGAGCCCACGCGCGAGGCGATCGAGCGCTCGATCCAGCAGCGCAGCTCGTACGACGTGGTGTATCGCACCGTGGAGCCTGTCTCGGGGGCGATCAAGTTCGTGCGCGCGCTCGGCGGCACCACCTACGCCGCGGATGGAACGCCGATCCGCTTCGACGGCGTAACGGTGGACGTCACCGCGCAGCGTCGCGATCAGGATCGCCTCTCGCTCGCCTTGGAGCGCGAGCGCGAGCAAGCGGCGCGGCTGCGCGAGCAGGATCAGCGTCGCAACGAGTTCCTGGCCACGCTCGCGCACGAGCTGCGCAACCCGCTGGCGCCGATCCGAACCGGCCTGCAGGTGCTGCGCCTGGGTGCGGCGCCGGCGCAGACCGAGCGCACACACGAGATGATGGA
>DASUME010000241.1:0-9808 GCA_036277895.1 Polyangiales bacterium | reverse complement strand
AGGTCGAGGTCGGCGCCGATGATGTTGATCGGCGCGTTCTCCATCATCGACGTGATGCGCGCGATCTCGCTGTCCTTGCGCAGCTTGTCCGTCACCACGTCCCAGGTCACCATCGCGCCCACGTACTGCCCGCGATCGTCGAGCATCGCGGACACCAGCAAGTCGAGCTTCTCGGGGCCGACCTCGATGATCGCGCGCGTAGGCAAGTTGCGCACGTCGGACAACAGCTGCCGCTGCCGCGCCGGGTTCTTGTGAAAGATGTCGATCGACTTGCCGAGGATCTCGTCGGCCTTCACCGGCAGGTGGGCCTCGATGCTGCGCAGCGTGCGCAGAGAGGCTGGGTTGATGTAGCGAATGTTGAAGTCGCGGTCGGCGCACATGATGTTGACCGGCGCGTTGTCCACCATCGACATCGCACTGCGCGCGACGTCCCAGGTGTCCTTGCTACGCGTCGCTCGACTGCCGTTGGTGTTGTCGCTCCGCGAAGGGAGGTTCACACGTCGCGCCGCGGTCGACTTTGTCGTTGCTGCTGCTCTGCTCGCCATCACATCCCCCAGTTAGTTCGCCACGGGCGCAGGAAAATCATCGAGTGAGACCAGGTGCTCCAGGTTCAGCAAGATCACCAGCTGGTCGCCGGTCTTGGCGAGCCCGCGCAGGAACGCGGTGGGCACGCGCGAGCTGAACTCGGGCGTCTCCTGGATGTCGCTCTGCTTGATGTCGATCACGTCCGACACGGTATCGACCACCAGGCCCACGGTGCGCCCTTCCACCACCGCCACCACGATCACCGACAGCTCGTCGAGCGGCGCCGGCAGCCCGAAGCGCACGCGCAGGTCGAACACCGGGATGATGATGCCGCGCAGGTTCATCACGCCGCGCACGTAGGGGGGCATGTTCGGGATCGGCGTGACCGCGCTGTAGCCCTTGAACTCCTGGACACTCAGGATCTCGATCCCGTAGTCCACGTTGCCCAGCGTGAAGGTCACGTACTGATGCAGATCTTCACGCTGCGTCCCGGCCGTCTGTACATTCATGGCTGGCTCTCCGCGATCAGCTCGACCGGCGCTTGCTCGGGCGGGCGATTCTTCACGACGTTGGCGAGGTTGCCGGTATCGAGGATCAGCGCCACGCGCCCATCGCCGAGCACGGTCGCGCCGGCGATCCCAGGCACCGCCTGGAAGTTGGTCTCCAGGCTCTTGATCACGACCTGGTACTGCCCGATCAGCTCGTCGATCTGCAAAGCCAGCTTGCGCGAGCCGTCATCGATCACCATCACCAGGCCCTCGTGCGGGCTCTCGAAGCTCGGCGCCAGATCGAACAGCCGGTGCAGGCGCACCAGCGGCAGGTACTCGCCGCGCACGTCGACCACCTCACCCGCGTGCGGCAGCTCGTGCACGTCGCTGGGCTTCGGCTGCAGCGACTCGACCACGGACACCAGCGGCACCAGGTAGATCTCGCTGCCCACGCGCACGCCGAGCCCATCGAGGATCGCCAGCGTCAGCGGCAGCTTGACCCGGAAGCAGGTGCCGAGGCCCGGCTCGCTCTGGATCTGGATCGAGCCCTTGAGCGCCTCGACGTTGCGCTTGACCACGTCCATGCCCACGCCGCGGCCCGAGATCTCGGTCACCTTCTCCGCGGTGGAGAAGCCGGCGTGGAAGATCAGCTGGTACACCTCTTCGTCGCTCATGGCGGTGCCCGCCTTGATCAGGCCTTGCTCGACCGCCTTGTTGAGCACCCGCTCGCGATCGATGCCGCGGCCGTCGTCGCTGACCTCGATGAAGATGTTGCCGCCCTTCTGGTAGGCCTCCAGCCGCACGCAAGCCTGCTCGGGCTTGCCCGTGAGCCGGCGCTGCTCGGGCGTCTCGATGCCGTGATCGACCGCGTTGCGGATCAGGTGCGTGAGCGGGTCCGAGATCTTCTCGATCACGGTCTTGTCGAGCTCGGTCTCCTCGCCGCTCACCTCCAGCCGCATCGCCTTGCCGGTGGTGCCGGCGAGGTCGCGTACCAGCCGATGAAAGCGCGTGAACACGTTGCGCAGCGGCAGCATGCGCGCGCCCAGCATGCGCTCCTGCAGCTCGCGACAGTGGCGGTCCATCTGCGCCACCACCTCCTGCAGCACGCCCACCCGTTCTGGCGTGAGGTCGTTGACCAGCTGCGCGATGATCGACTGCGCGATCACCACCTCGCCGGTGAGGTTGATCAGGCGATCGAGCTTGTCGATCGGTACGCGCACGCTGTTGGACTCCGCGTCCTGCACGGGCTTGGCGCGCGCCGGCTTGGCGCTCACCGGCTTGGGCGGCGGCGGCGGCTCGGAGGCGCCGATCAAGACCTCGTGCTTCGCCTCGGAGCTGGGCGGCGTGCTCGCGATCACGGTCGGCGGACGCAAGCTCGGCGGGCGCAAGCTCGGCACCGGGCTGTCCGCAGGCCGTACGCTCGGTGGGCTCGGGTTGCTGCGGTACATCGCCGCCGCCAGCGAGACCCGCGTGGGCTCGTCCGGCAGCTCGAACATCGGCGCCTCGGGCTGCTCGGACTTGCCCAGCTGCGCGAGCACCTTGCGCACGCCCTCGCCCGCGGCGCGGTAGTTGTCCGCGTTGTGCACGGCTCCGCCGCCCACCTCCGCCACCAGCTCCTTGAGCACGTCGAGGCAGCGCAGCAGCACGTCCGCCACCTGCTCGTTCACGATCAGCTCGTGCCGGCGCAGCGAGTCGAGCAGGTTCTCCAGGTCGTGTGCGAAGTGCTCGATGTTGGCGAAGCCGAGGATGCGGCTGTTGCCCTTCAGCGTGTGCACACCGCGGAACAGCTTGCCGACCAGGTCCGGATCGTCCGGCAGCGACTCCAGCAGCAGCAGCGACTGCTCGAACTCGCGCAGCGCGTCGCCCGCCTCCTCGACGAACAGCTCGCGCAGTTGCTCCTCGAGGTTCATCGCGCCTGCCCTTCCTGCGCGGCCCGCGCCGACGCCGCCAGCAGGTGCTGCACGACCGCGTTCATGCGCGCCGGGTCGAACGGCTTGACCAGCCAGCCGTTGGCCCCGGCCTCCTTGCCGCGCGCCTTCATCGCGTCGTCGGCCTCGGTGGTGAGCATCAAGATCGGCAGCTGCTGGCGCGTGTAGCGCTTGCGCAAGTTGTCGAGCAGCTCGAAGCCGTTCATGGGCGCCATGTTCACGTCGCTGATCACCAGTGCGGGCCTCTTGCTCGCCACCTGAGCGAGCGCACTCTCGCCGTCGCCAGCTTCGATCACCTCGAAGCCGAGCGCCTCCAGAGCCTGGCGTACGTACCGACGCACCATCGACGAGTCGTCCACGATCAAAATCGTGCTCACCGATCCATCTCGCCATGCTTCGCGCTCGAATTGCGACTGCTCGCTCCGCACACACGAAAATGAGTGCGCGCGTGGATCACAGCAATCGCGCAAGCACGTTCCAATGCTGGGTCGAACGCAAAGTGCTCTGCGTGCACAGTACTTCCGTCATGCGCGAAGCTCTGAAATGATCGCGCGCAGGAGGTGCACGTGCACTCTTTTCACGACGGCCCGAAGCTTCACTTTCTGGTGACGGATCCCACGCGCGAGCTGTGCCGCGTCGCGATGCCCGTCGCAGCCGTGGAGAACCTCGAGTCGCTATTCCCAGACGAGGACTTGCTCGAGGTCAAGGCGCGCGGCCTCGACATCCCCGCGATCGTGCAGCGCGCACGCCAGAGCGCCTACGCTCCGCAGACGCTGGTCGACGCGCACACGGATCGACGCAGCTACAAGATCTGGATCGAGTGAGCACGCGCGGGCTCTCGGCGCGGGCGCGCTAGCGCGTCCGGATCGAGCACCAGCACCACCGTGCCCGCGTACAGCGCGGCACCCAGCAAGCCCGACGCCTCACCGAAGTTGCGGTAGAGCGGGCGCACCACCACGCGCGTCTGCGTGCGCACCTCGTCCACCAGCATCGCGAGTTGGCCGACGCGTGTGTGCAGCACCACTGCCACCGACGCCGGATCGTCGCCGCCCTTGCCGATCACCCGCCGCAAGCGCACCACCGGCAGCGTGCGGCCCTCGCACTCCAGCACCTCACCCAACATCGGCAGCTTGCGCAGCGCGCCCGGCGCGGGCGAGAAGTAGCGCTCGACGCTCGCGAGCGGCACGAAGTAGCAGTCCTCCCCGACGCACAGGAACACGACCTCCGAGATCGCCGACGACTTGTCGGACCTGACCTCCGCCAGCCGGCTCTCGATCTCGTTCGCGTGCGTCTGCGTCTGGGTGACCAGGTCGCGCAGGCGGTCGGCCGACAGCGCATCGGGATCGCTGACGGCGTGTGTGAGCGCCGACGAAGCGACCGCGAGCTCCACGCTCAGGTCCACCAGCCGCGCGAGCTGCATCGAGCTCAAGAGCGCGCCCGTGTCCGCCTGCTCCGGCTCAGGCTCGGCGGGCGCCACGCTCGCGAGCGGCGGCGGGCGCTCGCTCGGCAGCGGCGCCTCGACCACGGGCTCGTCGTCCCAGATCACCAGCCCCTCGAAGCCGTCGTCCGACACGATCTTCGGCGGCGGGGGCGGCAGGGACGCGATGCCTGCGCTCGCCAGCTCGCCCTGGATGCGCTGGCTGACGTGCGCGACTTCTTGCTCCCCAAGCGGCGGTATCGATCCACGCGCCACATCGACCAGCCCGGAGAGCACATCCGTCGAGGCGAGCAGCACGTCGAGCGTGGAGGGCCGCGCGCGCATGTGCCCCTTGCGCAGCTGGTCGAGCAGGTTCTCGAACACGTGCGCGAACTGCGCGAGCTCGGTCAGCTCGCACGCGCCGCCGCCGCTCTTGAGCGAGTGGATCGAGCGGAAGATCGCCGCGATCAGCTCATTGTCGTCGGGCTGCTGCTCGAGTTGCAGCAGCAGCCCTTCGACCTCGCCCAGGCGCTCCGCGGCCTCTTCGAAGAAGGTCGCACGGAGCGCGGAGAGCTCGTCTTCACGCGTGCCCATGTCGCACGATCACAACCCAGCGCGCGCGTGCTGTCGAGAATCACCAGGTTAGGCTTGTCGACGACGGCGCCGGAGCAGCAGCGCCAGCGCCCACAACCAGCTCGCGTCCGCGCCTCGACCGAGTGCACAACCGCCGCCGCCAGCCACCGAGTAGTCGAGCGCGCTCTCGGTGTTGGGAGGCGTGGGCCGCTCGGTGTCGGTGTCGAGGTAGTCGGGTGTGCCGTCGCCGTCATCGTCGCCTACGCCGTCGGTGCCGTCGTCTGCACCGTTGCCGTTGGCGTCCGGATCCTGCCAGTTCTTGCGGCCGTCGCCGTCGGCGTCGTCGTTGTTCAGGCGATCGCTGTCCGCCTTCTCGCGCGCGGTGGGCACACGATCGTTGTCATCGTCGGGGTCGAGGTAGTCCGCCGTGCCATCGCTGTCCGTGTCCGGGCAGGGTGCGGCGGCGCACTCGGTGCGCGTGGGGATGCTGTCCCCATCGTCGTCCGGATCGAGGTGATCGGGCACGCCGTCGCTGTCGGTGTCGCGCGGCTTGCCATCCATGCCGAGCTCGTCCCGCGTGGGGCGCCCGTCGTTGTCATCGTCGGGGTCGCGCCAGTCCGCCGTGCCGTCGCCGTCGCTGTCCGGGCAAGGTGTGCTCGCGCACTCTTGGGCGGTCGGGATGCCGTCGCCGTCGTCGTCGGGATCGTCGATGTCGGCCGTTCCATCGCCGTCGCTGTCCGGGCAAGGCGAGCTCGCGCACTCCTCGCTGTCCGGTCGACCATCGCCGTCGCGGTCGTCGTTCAGGCTCGGGTCGTAGCGGAAGCCCTGCTCGTCCTCCGCGCGGTTGCCCAGCTGATCGACCGCGCGCGCGCGCACGCGGTGATCGCCGGGGCTGAGCGCCGTTGGCACCTGCAGCACCCAGCGACCATCGAGCGGCACGTCGAGCTCGCCGATGTCGACGCCGTCGATCGCGACCGTGAGGCGCGTCAGCGGCTCCGCCGTGCCGGTGATGAACGGCCGCGCATTGCCCACGCGCGCGCCGTCCGCGGGCGCGAGGATCTCCACGCGCGACTTCGTGTCGACGAAGAACGGCCCCTCCACCGCGGACGGATTGCGCGCGCTGTCGCCTGCGTCGAGTCGCACCACGTGGCGCCCGTCCGCGAGCGGCGTCGGCACGTCGAAGCTGAACGAGCCGTCCGGACCCGCGGTCGCCTCACCGATCGGGCGCCCGTCGATCGAGATGCGCACGCGCGTGTTCGGGCTCGAGCTCCCGGTCACGGTCGGCGTCGCGTCCGCGGTCACGCTGCCCGGCGCCGGCGTGGTCAGCGCGAGCGGCGTGGTCTCGAGCGCATACGTGAAGGTGTGGCGGTCGCTGAGCGTGCGCCCGCCTCGATCGGTGGTCGACGCCTCCAGCACGTGCACGCCGGGCGTGAGCGTGTCGATCAGGATCAGCTCCCAGAAGCCGCGATAGCTGCTGATCACGGTGTCGAGCAACACCCCGTCGAGGCTCACCAGCACGTGCGCACCCGGGCTCGACACGCCGTTGAACGGCGGCCGCGGATCGCGCGTGAACGCGCCGTCGGGCACGTTGTGGATGATCAGCACGGCCTCGCGCACCGCGAAGTCGATCGACGTCTGCGCGCGGTTGCCCTGGGCGTCGGTGCCGACCGCGGTCACCGTGTGCGGCCCCTCCGCGAGCGGCGTCGTCAGCGGCAGCGTCCAGCTGCCGTCCGTGCCGCTCGTGACCTGGCCCACGGGCTGGCCGTCGATGCTGATCTGCACCGTGATGCCCGGCTCCCCGCCACCGCGGATGATCGGCATACGATCGGTCGCGCTGCCCGCGGTGGGCTGCGTGATCGAGACGCTGGTGCCGCTGTCGACGGTGAAGGTCACGGGGGTCGCGGTGGCCGTGTTGCCGTTGGCGTCGGTCGCGATCGCACCGATCGTGTGCGGGCCCTGCGCGAGTGGCGTGGTGAGCGGCAGCGACCAGCTCCCGTCGGTGCCCACCGCGGTGGTGCCCACGTCCATGCCGTCGATGCTGATCGCGATGTTGGCGCCCGGTTCGCCCGTGCCGGTGATGCCGGGTGTGGCCTGGCCGATGGTGCCCGTCGGGCCGGTGATCGCGACCGTGGTGCCGCTGTCGATCGTGAAGCTGCGCGTGGTCATCGACACGCCGCTCGCGGTGTCGGTGGCGATCGCGGTGACCGTCTTGGCGCCGTCGGCGAGTGGACTCGCCGGCGTGAACGTCCAGCTGCCGCTGCCGTCGGCGGTCACGGTGCCGGTCGCGCCGTCGACCATGATCATCACGCTCGCGCCCGGGTCGGCGCTGCCTGTGATCGCGGGTGTGCTGGTGAGGATCGCGCCGCTCGCGGGCGCGCTGATCGTGAGCTCGCGCCGGCAGGTGGCGTTGCAGCCGTCGCCGGCCGTGCGGTTGCCGTCGTCGCAGGTCTCGCCCGCGTTGAGCGTGTTGTTGCCGCACGCGCTCACGCACACGCTGGGCATGCCGCTGCACACGAAGCCAGGCTCGATCTGACAAGTCGACGAGCAACCGTCTCCGTCGTCCGCGTCGGCGTCGTCGCACTGTTCACCGGGATCGATGCCGCTGTCGCCGCAGCCGGGGATGCGGTACGGGTTGTAGTACGCGAGCAAGCCGGACGGAGAGGTGCGCGAGGCGAGCAGCGCCTGGAAGTCGCTGGTCGCACGCACGTTGCGATCGCCTTGTGCGACCACGAAGCGCACGTAGGCGAGGTCCGGCCGACCGGGCACCACCTCGTTGGAGAGGAACGTGGGCGCGACACCGTTGAGCCGGATCGAGCTGACCTCGCCGCCCGAGATCAAGAGCGCCATCTCGGCGGCCGGGTTCTGGGTGCTCGCGATCACGTTGAAGTCGAGGCTGAGCGCGGTCAGCGCGGGCGCGAACGCGATCGGTGGGATCAACACCGTGTCCAGCTCGCAGCCGTTGAGCGAGCCGTTCATCCACACCATCGCGGGTTGCGAGGTCTGCACGTAGGCGAGCGCCGTAGGCTGGAAGTTGTGGAACGAGCCCGCAGCGAGCGTGGCCGCCAGCACGCCGTTTATGCGCACCTCGGTGTTATCGACGTCCGCGATCACGCGCACGCGGCTCTCGTTGCCGCCGAGCGCGGTGCCGGTGGGCAAGCGAGCGACGAACTGCGTCCCGAAGCTGCTCGTGGGCACGAGACCGTCCATGCCGTCGTCGCCGCAGCTACCGGGCGTGGACCAGCCGCGTCCTCCCGCGGAGACCGCCACCGGCTGCGTCGACGTGAGCAACGCGCCGTCCATGTCCACGCCCACCAGCGTGCGCAGCGCGATCGTCTGGCCGGGCGCGAGCGTGGCAGAGAGCGTGTCCGTGGCGCTGCCGAGCCAGTAGGGCAGCGCGGCTCCAGTCGGCGCCGTGAGCGTGACGGTGGCGCCGGTGGGCGCATAGACCAGCGCCGCGTCGACACCCGCGTTGGGGCGCCCCTCACGGTTGAGCGAGTAGCTGCCGAGGCGGAAGCGCGTGCCGAGCGCGATCGTGTCGCGCTTGATGGTCTCGGAGTACTGCTCCTGGTCGAACGTCTCGCGGTGATCGACTGTGAGGTCGGGTGCGTCGGAGACCAGGAACACGCCGACATTGCTGGGCGTGCCGTAGGAGGTTGCGGCCCCGCCGTTGCCGAGGGCTACCCGCGTGGAGACCCCAGGTGCGACGGTGAATGCCTGCGGCGCCCCACCCGACACGGCGTAGGTCCCTGTCACCGTATTGACCGGCGACGAGAGCACGATGTCGAAGTTGCGCGACCCGCTGGTGCTGTGCGAGCCGTCGAAGGGCAGGCCCGGCGGCACGTAGAAGCAGAACTTGTCGGTCGGACACGGCTGCGCCGCGGCCTCGCGTGGTGCCATCGCCAGCCAGGCCAGCGCGACCAGAGCCACGCATCTAAGAAGCCGCATCGGTCCCTCCGAACCCCAGCCCCCCGGGGATGCCGCCGATCATACCGAGGGCGTCGCGATCGACGCACCTAATCGGTCCGTGGCGCGAGCGAACGAACGCAGGCCGACCACATTCGTGACCAAGCACCAACATCGTGGCTTACGATCGCGTTCGGCGCAGGCTCGGGGGCCGTGTCGAACTCGGTACGCGTCGCGCAGGGGGAGCCGGTGCACAGTAAGGTTCGCTTCGCAGTCTTCATCGTCTGCTTGCTCTCAATCTCGACTGCGCACGCGCAGAGCTTCCGGCTCGATCACTTTCGCGCAGTGGAGCGGCCCGATGATGGCTTCGGCGTGCGGCGTATCAACGAGCTCGGCCACCTGCGCTTCAGCGGCCTCGTTACGGCCGATTACGCGCACGATCCGCTGGTGATCGAGGGCCGGCGCGGCGCGCAGAACGAGCTGCAGAAGATCGTGCGCCACGAGCTGGTGCTGAAGCTCGACTTCACGCTGGCGCTCTGGAACCGCGCGCTGGTGTTCGCGGGCTTCGACGTGGTCCCGCTGCTGAAGGGCCCCTCCATCCCGGCGGGCTTTCCGATCGCGCGGGCGGGCGGCGGCGGCTTCGGCGACGTCTCGCTCGGCGCGCGCGTGCGCTTGCTGGGCGAGGCGCAGGACTTCTTCTCGCTGGCGGCGCAGGTGGCGTTGATCGCGCCCACCTCGAGCGGTGCTTATCGCGGGGAAGGTGGCGTCTCCGTGCGCCCCGAGCTGATCGCCCAGCTGCGGCCCAAGTACGTGCGCATCAACGCGAACCTCGGCTTCGTGATCCGCGAGAACCAGCCCCTGTTGAACGCGCGCGTGGGCGACGAGCTGCGCTACGCGTTGAGCGCCGGCTACCCGTTCAACGAGCGCTGGGAGGCGATCGCGGAGCTGTGGGGCGGCTACACCTTCAAGGACCT
>DASUME010000240.1:0-2413 GCA_036277895.1 Polyangiales bacterium | reverse complement strand
GAGGCAGAGCCGTGCTTGCGCTGCAACCAGCCGATGCGCGCGGTCGATAACACCACGCTCGACAGCCCGAACGGTCTCTTGCGCAAGGTGAAGCTCCAGTGCCGCGACTGCGGCGACACGCGCGAGCTGTACCTGCGCATCGTCGGCAGCTACCTCAGCTCACACCGCTTGGTGTGACGTGCGCTTGCGCGGGTGACAGCGCGCTGAGAAGATCCCGCATGCCGGCGCTCTACAAGATTCCCAGACCGACGGGCTTCGGCACGGAGGCGACAATCATCTCCGTGCCCTACTCCCTCGGCGAGAAGACGCCCGCTCTCGTCGCGCGCCCGCGTGGGCCGCTCAGCAATCCGGACCCGCAGCTCACCTACGAAGAATTTCGGCAGCTGGTGCTCGACAAGCAGATCGCGCGCAAAAGCGCGCAGGGGAAGGCGTACTTTCCGCCGGTCCCGCCGGACGAGCTGGAGACGGTGGAAGGCAACTACAAGATGCGCCGCGGCGCTGCGGGCCGCGGTCGCGACTTGTTGGCGGCCGCGCGCGCGGCGCTCGCCGACGCAAAGAGCGCGGACGATGCGAAGGCCAATAAGACCAGCTCGCTCGGCGTCTGCTCGGCCTACCGCGCGTACGACTACGACGCGGCCCGTTGGCGCGAAACGTTCAAGAAGCTCTACGACAAGATGCGCGCGAAGAGCCTGTACGTGGGGCAGGAGCACGGTACCGCAGCCGCCAACTATATGCTGCAGAAGATCCTGCCGCTGAAGGCGCCGCCGGGCTTCAGCAACCACAGCAACGGCAAGGCCGTCGACTTCAGGACCATGCACGCCGGCACGGACTACGTGGCCGACAGCGAGCAGCGCGAGGGTTGGCGCACGACCTGGCTGCACGGCTGGCTGGTCGAGAACGCCGCGGACTACGGCTTCAAGCCACTCGCCTCCGAGGAGTGGCACTGGGACTACGACGGGAACAACGGGTGATGGAAGTGCGTCGGCGGATCGAGCTGCTCGTCGTGATGCTGCTGGTGGGCTGCTCGTCCAGTCCGCCGCGGCAGGCCGAGCGGCCGGTGGTCGCGCCGCCTGCGGTCGCGCCACAGCCTGTGCTGAACGCAGACCCCGCGCCCGCGAAGCCGCAGCCGGATCAGTTCCTGGTGCACGCCAAGGGCGGTGCGCTGGAGCTGCGCGCGCGCGGCTCGGAGACGAAGCAGCTCGCGAAGCACGCGGACCAGGCGCTCTACGACGCCGCGCTGGAGCTCGTATGGCTGCTCGACGAGGGGCGGCTCAGCGTCGTCGATTTGCGCGCAGGGAGAGCCGCTCCGGTGCCGGTCGCGGAAGGGGTGCCCGCGGATCGGCTCGCGGTGGCGCGTCGCGATCACCAGGTGGACAACGAGGATGGGTGTGATGTGCCGGTGACGAAGCTCGTCTGGCAGGCGGAGTCCACGCTCGAGGGCTACGAGCTCCCGCCCGAGGCGCGCATCACCAACCATGCGTGGCTGCGTGCGCAGCTGGAGCGGCCCTTGCGCGGAGACCACGAGGTGACCGACTTCGAGGAGCCGCGCGTGGCGATGCCCAAGCGCGTGGCCCGCTGTGAAGACCGCGAGCAGTGCGGCCTCGGCGCGGCGTTCGGGAGCACGGGCCTTCGGCTCGTGAAGGCGCGCGACGCGATGCCCGGCGACTGCTTTCATCGCGCGTGTGTGTTGTGGGACGAGAGCACGAAGTCGTTCGCCGCGCCCACGGGAGCGCGCGTGTGGGGGCCCGCGAAGCCGGCGATGTTCGGCTCGTGTGGGGTGTACAGGTTCGACGCGACCGGCGACGCGTTCTTGTCGAGCGATCAGCTGTGCGCGCGCGATGGGGAATGCACAAAGCTCGCGGGACAGGCGCTCGGCTGGCTGGTGCCGGGCGGGAGCGTCGGCCAACCCGGGGTGCTGGACGACTAAGCGTCCAAGGGCCCGGCTCATGATCTCCATCAAGAACCTGGCACCACTGCTGCTGCTGGCTTGCTGCTCGAAGGCCGCTCCGCAAAACAACGCCACTGAGCTGGCCCCTCCTGCGCAAGCTGGCGTCCGCCTCGTGCGAGCTCCCGCGCATGCATGTCGCGCTGACGACGGGGTGCACCAGCTCAGGGCATGGAGCCCTGCTCGCCCTGGCACAGTTGAGCGCGTCGATCGCGAGCTGCCGGTCGTCGCGACGAACTTCTTGCGGCGCTTGGCGACAATGCCCTCCTGATGCATCAGCCCGACGCGCTTCTTGCCGACGCGCCGACCGTTCTAGCGCAGCGGGCGGTGGATCCGCGCTTGGCCGCTGGGCAGAAGTGACCCGGCGGTGCTCGCGAGAAATGACCCATCTCTCGATCGCGCTAAAAGGCTCGACCGAACTGGCGAAGACCGGCTCCGGGCTTCGTCGGGTCGGTGAGCACCGCGCCG
>DASUME010000239.1:0-3552 GCA_036277895.1 Polyangiales bacterium | reverse complement strand
AAGACGACGCCGAGCCCAGCGCCGGACCGTAATCACTCGCGATCTGGGGCACGCCCGGAGCGCCAGAGGTCGGGCGCGGCGTGCCTACATCGCAATGTGCGTCAGCGCACCGCTCGTTAGCGGCGGCGGCGCGGAGCGGGCCGCATCCCAGGGCGGACGGGGATGGGGATCAGCTGCTGCGGAGCTGGGAACAGGGACTCGACGGCGTCGACGACGCCCTGCACGAGCTCCTGGGCGCGTTCCTTGAGGGACTTCTTGTTCTCGCGTTCCACCGATTCCTCCCGCGCGTAGAGATCGCCCAAGCAGACCTTCTCATCTTGGGCCGTTGCGGGCTCGTGTCAACAGGGTGCCTTCCAGGTGCCCGCGATCTGGTCGGACTCCGGCGCACACGACACTTTTGAGGCGCACATTCCAAGGGGTCGCTACGCTGCGGCCATCCATGAAGCACGTGCATCTGATCGGAGTCGCGGGGACCGGCATGGGCGCGCTGGCGGGTCTTTTGCGCAACGCTGGGTACCGCGTCACGGGCAGCGACATCGCGTTTTACCCACCGATGGGCGACAAATTGAAGGAGTGGGGCGTCGAGACCCTGCGCGGCTATGACGCGGCGCATCTCGAGCCACGTCCCGACTTGGTCGTGGTGGGCAACGTCAGCCGACGCGACAACCCCGAGGCGCGCGCGGCGATCGACGGCGGCATCCCGTATCGCTCGATGCCGGGGGCGCTCGAGGAGTTGTTCCTGAACGAGCGCCAGGTCTTCGTGGTCTCCGGCACCCACGGCAAGACCACCACCACGGCGCTGACCACCTTCCTGCTGATGGGAGAGACGCGCGCACCCGGCTACTTGCTGGGCGGCGTCGCGCGCGACTTCGCGGAGAGCTTCGCGCTCGGCACGCAGAGCGGCCCGTTCGTGATCGAGGGCGACGAGTACGACAGCGCGTTCTTCGAGAAGCAGCCCAAGTTCTGGCGCTACAACCCGTACGCCGCGATCGTGACCTCGGTCGAGCACGATCACATCGACATCTACCCCACGCCGGAGTCGTACCGCGCAGCGTTCGAGGGCTTCGTCACCCGCATCCCGGAGCAGGGCTTGCTCGTCGCCTACGCGGGGGATCCCGAGGTGCGCGCGCTGGCGAAGCAGGCCACGAGCCGGGTCGCCTTCTACGCGCTGCAGGGCGACGACACGGGCGACGTGACGCCCACCTGGCTGGCCGCCCCGGCGCCCGCCCAGGGCGGCGTGCAGCCATTCGACCTGTTCTACGGCGGCAGCGCCTCGGGCCGCGTTCACTCGCCGCTCTCGGGCCTGCACAACGTCAAGAACACGCTGGCCGCGATCGCCTTGTGCGCCGAGGGCGCAGGCTGCTCCGTGCAGTCGCTGGTTCGGCGCGTGGCCAGCTTCGGCGGGGTACGCCGGCGCCAGGAGCTGGTGGCGATCGCGGACGGCGTGCGCGTCTACGATGACTTCGCGCACCACCCGACCGCCGTGCTGGAGACGCTGCGCGGCCTCCGTGCCCGCCATCCCGATGGCAAGCTGATCGCGATGTTCGAGCCGCGCAGTGCCACCGCCTCGCGCAAGCTGCATCAGGAGATGTATGCGACCGCGTTCGAAGCCGCCGACCTGGCGCTCCTCGCGCCCGTGGGGCGCAAGGAGATCGCCGCCGGCGAGCGGCTCGACGTCGACGCGCTGGCGGCAGAGATCGCCAAGCACGGCAAGCGCGCGCTCGCACCCGCCGATCACGACGCGATCCTCACGCTGTTGACGCACGAAGCGCAGCCCGGGGACACGATCGTGGCGATGTCGAACGGCGACTTCGGCGGGATCGTGAACCGCGTGGTCGCCGCGCTCACCGCGCGCAGCCTGCGCTGAACGCCCCCGGAGAAGTCCCGATGAACGAGCTCAACGTACGCGCACTGATCCAGGAACTCGAGCACGTGGCGCGCGCTGCGGGGGCGCTCGTGATGGGCGGCTACCGCAAGGGCGGCGCGATCACCAAGAAGGGCGTGATCGATCTGGTCACCGAGTTCGATCTCGCATCCGAGGCCTACATCACCGAGGAGCTGCAGCGCAGCTTCCGTCACATCCCGGTGGTCGGCGAGGAGACGCAGGGCAAGCGTGCGGTCGAGCATGTCGACGATCAGCTTCGCTTCTTCGTCGATCCGATCGACGGCACGACCAACTTCGCGCACGGGCATCCGTTCTTCTGCATCTCCCTCGGGTTGTGCCGCGGCGTGAAGCCGATCGCGGGAGTGATCTACGCGCCGGCACTCGGCGTGTGCTGGACGGGCAGCGTGGAGACGGGGGCGCAGCGCAACGGCGAGCCGTGTCAGGTCTCGCAGCGTGAGCCGCTGATCGACGCGCTGGTGGCGACCGGCTTCGGGTACTCGGTGGTGGGAACACGCGAGGACAACGCCGAAGAGTTTCGGCAGGTGCAAGCGCGCTCGCGGGCCGTTCGCCGCTGCGGCGCGGCGGCGCTCGACCTCGCGCTGGTCGCCGACGGCACCTACGACGCGTACTGGGAATTCATGCTGCAGCCGTGGGATACGGCAGCGGGCGCGGCGCTGGTGCTCGCGGCGGGCGGCAAGGTCACGGACTTCCGCGATCAGGACGTGAACGTGCTCGATGGCGCGGTCGTCGCCAGCAACGGACACGTGCACGCCGAGCTGCTGCGGACCGTGCGCGAGGCGCGCGACGATCGCCCGGTGCCGCTGCGCTAGCAAGCTGCGCGCACTCGGGGTAGGCTCGGCCACGGTGAAGCTCGGCTCGGCCAGGTGGCTCATGCTCGCGATGCTCTGCGCGTGCGAAGTGATCGCGGACTTCGATCGCGAGAAGCTCGACGAGAGACGCACGATCGGCCCCACACCGCTGCCCACGCTGGACGGCGCGGTCGCGCTGATCCCGGACGCGGCGCAGCCCGACGGGGCCCTGATCGGTCGCGACGACGCGGGTAGCGACGCAGGAGGTGCTGCTCTCGACGCAGCTGTTGCGGTCGACGCAGCAGGCTTCGACAATGCCGTAACCTTCGAAGTAGACGCCGCCGCGCTAGACGCCACGACCGTCGCGATCTCCAGCAACTAAAGCGCGACTTTGCGAAGCTTTCGCGCCGCGACATGGGTTGCGCGTGCTCTGCGAGCGGCGGATAGTTCAAGGACTGATCCGCCTCTCACGGCGGTTGTACTCCAGCACGAAAAGGGTGTGTCCATGGCCTTCGAACTTCCTCCCCTCCCGTATGCGAAGGACGCGCTTCAGCCGCTGATGAGCGCGGAGACCTTCGACTACCACTACGGCAAGCATCACCAGGCGTACGTCACCAAGCTCAACGAGCTGGTCGCGAACACGCCGAACGCGAACAAGAGCCTCGAGGAGATCATCCTGAGCGCCGACCCGGGCCCGCTTTTCAACAACGCAGCGCAGGTCTGGAACCACACCTTCTTCTGGAACTCGCTCAAGCCCAAGGGCGGCGGCAAGCCCACCGGCGATCTCGCGGCCGCCATCGATCGCGACTTCGGCGGCTTCGACAAGTTCAAGGAGCAGTTCGTCGCCAAGGCGGTCGG
>DASUME010000238.1:0-2309 GCA_036277895.1 Polyangiales bacterium | reverse complement strand
CTGCCATCTTCGCCTCCTCGACGCGGTTCATCACCTCACCGAAGTGCACGCGCACTTCGGCGTCCACCAGCGTGGCCTCGCCGAACGGAGCGCGGCGGATGATGTGGCAGAGCGAATCTCCTACGCGTGCGTAGAGGTTCTTGCCGTCGGCGAGCAGGAAGTTGAACACGCCCTTCTCGCCGTCGGCGAGGTCGTTGGCGATCTCGTACAGCGCGGCGCCGAGCTCGATCGGGTCCTCGGGCCAGACCTTGAACTTGGCGCGCAGCCGCTCCAGCACGACGCAGAACGCGTACTCGCTGTCCGTCTCGCCGAGCGTGCTCTCGTACTCGAGCGGGATGTCTTTGACGTTGTAGAGCGTGCCGTTGTGGGCGAACACCACGTGCCGCCCCTGCACCACGCGCACGAACGGGTGCGTATTCTTCAGCTCCGCCTTGCCGCGCGTCAGCTTGCGCACATGCGCGACCGCGAGCCGCGCCGGGATCGGGTTCTCGCGCAGGAACTTCGCGAGCGGGCTGGAGAACGCCGGATGGGGCTCCAGGAACGTGCGTGCGATGTTGCCGTCGAAGAAGGACAAGCCCCAGCCGTCCGCGTGCGGCCCCGTCTGGCCGCCGCGCAAGGCGAGGCCCGTGAACGAGAACACGACGTCGGCAGGCTGACTCGCGATCATTCCCAACAGCTCACACATTCACGTATCCTCCTCCGCGATCGGCCAGGTGTGCACCGGCCGGAGCGAGTCGAAGCCTCGTATGTAGCGCTCGAGCAACTCGGCCAGCGCGGCGTCGCGCGACAGACCTCGTTGCTCCAGGTGGGCGAGGACGCGCCGCTGCCAAACTGCACCGGTCTGACCGCTGCGCACCCGGCGTTCGAAGATGCCCAGGTAGTGTTCCGCTTCTGCGCTGTCGACGCCAGCCTGATGCAGGCCCTCGCGCGCATCCGGGATCAACGACAACACCAGATCGCGCGCGCGCACGGGCCGCGGTGCGGTGGCGCTGTGCGTGGGCCAGAACAGCTGTGCATCCAGCCCGTACTGCGCCGATGAATAGAAGTTGCGCGTCGCGAGCGTGAACGGAAGCTCCGCGCAAAGCGTGCGAATACGCGGCTTCAAGGCCAGCATGGCGCCGATCAGAAACGCCGCGTTCGCGAGCATGTCTTCGTAGCTCGGCCCCGCGGGCAGCGAGCGCAGCTCGATGCGCAGGCCGCCACCGTCCGAGGGATCGTAGACCGGACGGTTCCACGTCCAGATCGTGCCGTGATGGAGCCGCAGCTCCGACAGCGAAGGCGCCTTGCCCGCACGCGCGAGGGCGACTGCGTCTTCCTCTTCCCCACACTCGGCGAGGTAGGGCCGATACAACGCGACGCTCTCCATGAACAGCTCGTGCGCGCCCTCGCGCACCCAGCCATTGCCGAAGTTCACGCGCGGCGGCAGGCGGATGTCTGCGTCGGGGCCGAGCGGCCGATCATCGCCGGCCTGCTTGAACAGCGCGACGCGCGTCTCGTGCCACAGCCTGCGCCCGAGGAAGGTGGGCGAGTTGGCGGCGGCACCGATCAGCGGCCCGCTCAGCAGCAGCGCCGCGTTGAACATGTCGGCGAACTCGTCCGGTGACGTGGACAGGTGCACCTGGAACGCCGTGTTCGCGGCCTCCATCGAGACGGCGTCCGGGGAGACGACGCGCAGGCTGTCGTCGCCCTCGATCGCGATCTCCGCGGGCTCCAGGCGCTGGCTGCGCATCTCGCGCGCGAGCGCGCGGTAGCGCGGCAGGTTCGTGATCGTCGCCTCGTTGAAGTCATCGATGCGCAGCGTGGGCAGGATGCTGATCGGCACCGCACGCCCACCATGCTTGCCGGCCAAGCTGCGGATCTGGTTCACGGTGCTCTGCATCGACTCGCGCAGCGCCGCGAACGGACTGCCCGCCAGCTTGCATGGCGGCGTGCTGAGCTCGATGTCGAAGCAGCCCATCTCGGGGGTGATGAACGGCGTGTTGGCCTCGTTCACGATCTCCTGGGAGATGGCGGTCGGTCGGCCCTGATCGTCGACCAGGCAAAGCTCCAGCTCCGCGCCGAGCGTACGCTCGCCGGTCGCGAAGCCGGGTCGCTTCAAGAGCAAGTCGAGTGCGCGAAGACCTTCGTCCAAGCGTTGTGCGAAGCGATGGCGCTCCGCCTGAGTGAAATGTTCGTGTTGGATGTCTACGCCCACGCCGGCACACCTTTGCAATGATCGAGCCGTGCGTGTTTCTGCAGGTTCCTCGCACAGGAGCGCGGCGTGCCCGCGTTCTGTGCGCGCGCTGACCGTGGCGATCTGGGTTGTGAGC
>DASUME010000237.1:0-10271 GCA_036277895.1 Polyangiales bacterium | reverse complement strand
TCCACGATCGCGTCGCGCCGCTCCAGCAGCGCCTTGAGCCGCGGCTGCTGCGCGACCAGCGGCTCCTCACTCAGATCGCTGGGCGGGGCGTCGCACAGCGCGTCGTACTTGCTGCCGCTCAGATCGTTGACGCGCACCTCTTCGGGCTCGCGCGCGACGCGCTTGCACACGAAGTGGAAGAGCTCCGCGCTGACCGTCCGCTTCTCGGGTTGGTCGGGATAGGGCTCGTTTGCACACGCCGCAACGAAGCAAGCTGCCATGAGCGCGCCAGCACAAGCTGCGCGTCGCGAATGCGAGATCATAAGTAAGACTCCAGCTCCAACGTCGCAGGGCAGGCTGCCAGGTGGTCAGACCAGTAGCAGGCACCCGCGCTGCGACACAATCCTCTCGGATGAACAGATTCGACCGATTCTTGCCCGCCGCGGCCAAGCTCAAGGCGCGTCGGGACAATTACGGCTGCGGGCTGCGTGAGCCCGCGCGGTACTCGGCCGGCGTACGTCCGGTCCAGCGCTTGAATGCGCGATGGAACGCACTCACCTCGGAGAAGCCGACCAGCTCGGCCGTCTGGCGCACGCTTCCGTCCGCGCGGCGCAGCGACGCGCAGGCCGCCTCACAGCGCTCCTGCTCGCGCAGGCTGGTCAGCGACGTGCCCTCGTCGTGCAAGCGGCGCCGCAGCGTTCGCAGGCTGAAGCCCAGGCGCTCGGCGATCCCCCGCTGGTCGATCTCGAGGAAGCGCGCCTCGTGGCGGATGTGCACACGCACGCGCTCGCTGAGCCGGATGGTATGGGTGCGGGCGAGCAACATGTCGTCGGCCGCGCGCTCGAGCTCGGCGTACATGACCGGGTCCGCGTGCGGCTGGGCGCGATCGAGGTAGGCGCGCGGAAAGGCCAACGCGTAGCGTGGCTGTGCGAACTCGACCGGACAACGGAACAGGTCGCGATAGCGTCGCGCGTATTCCGGCTCCGGGTGCTGGCACTGCACGTAGCTCGCGCGCGCACTCGGACCCACGAACTGCTGGCCAAGGCGCAACGCCATCGCGAGCGAGAAGTCCATCGCAGCGCGGGTGAAGATCCCGAGCTGGAACGCCGGCACGCCGATGAAGACCGCCGTGTCATCCGCTTCCTCGAGCGCCCAGCGCGGGCCGTCGTCGAGGAGCGCTGCATAGTGCTTGAAGGCGTTGAACGCCTCGCGCAGTGTGCGGCAGGAGCCGAGCAAGAGGCCCATCACCTGCAGCATGTGGCTCGGTGCGCTGGCTCCGATGGTGAGCCCGAGGCCCGGATCGTTGGTGAGCTCCATGACTTCCGCGGTCAGCGCCCGGTGTTCCTCCAGGCTCATCATGGCGTGAGACGCGCTCAGCCTGCCGGGCTCCAGACCGCAGCGGCGCAGCAGCGCGTCGGCATCGCAGCCATGTTCCTGCGCCCTGGCGAGCAGCGCGCGTGCGAAGACGATCGAGATCGACATGGGGGGCTCTGGCAGCCACGCTCCAACAACGTGAGTGTGGCGGCAAGGACTGAACCCGCCAGGCAGGGGACCCTTTGCGCCAGCGGCCGCGGACAGTCGCGGGCAGGGCGTGATAGATCACGTGACGTCGATGCCGACCACGAATCGTAAGCGAAACAGCCACCATGGCGGGGCAGACGACGCGCCCCGCGTCGCCCGTGAGCCGACGTTCCCGTCGCGGCTGCTCAACGCGCTGGTGCGTGCCATGCGTCAGCGAGCGCTCGACCCGGCCCCGCTGTTCGCGACCCACGGCCTCACGCTCGAAGTGCTGCAGAGCGAGCTGCGCTTGCCGCACTCGATGCAGAACGCGCTCTACACGGACGCCTGTTTGCTGGCTGACGATCCGTACTTCGGGCTCCGCATCGGGGAGGCGAGCGACCTGTTCGACTTCGGAGAGTACGGCGTGCTGCTGCTCACCAGCAACTCCGGCCGGGCGCTGGTGGAGCGGGTGGCCAGCTACATCCACCTGCTGCACGACGCGGCGCGCGTGTCCCTCGAGGAGCAGGAGGACCGTGTGCGCATCGCGCACTGGTTCGAGGGTGTCGAGTCCTGCCGCGCGAACGACGACAGCGTGATGGCCGGCTTCGTGTGCCGGGTGCGCAGCGCGTTGGGGCCAGCCTGGAGTCCGATCGCGCTGGAGCTCACCTACGCGCGGCCGCGCGACGCAGAAGCGTACGAGCAGTTCTTCGGCTGCCCGGTCCGCTTCGACCGCCCGCAGCGCAGCTTCACCCTCCCGCGTGCGCTGCTCGACATGGCACTGCCGTTTGGACACCTCGGACAAGTCGTCGCGAGCTGGGCTTCGGCGCAGACGCGCGCCCCCGACAAGCAGAGCATCGCCAGCGCGGTTCGCTCCGCGTTGCTCAGCCACGATCCGCACGAAGCCTGGACCGCAGACCTGATCGGGAAGAGCCTGGGCATCAGCAGGCGCTCGCTGGAGCGCTGGCTGAGCGCCGAAGGCACGAGCTTTCGCGGCGTGGTCGACGATCTCCGGCTGCAGCTCGCCAAGACGTACCTGGAAGACCCGAGTCGCGATCTGAAGACGATCGCGACGCAGCTCGGCTTCTCGGACTCGCGCGCGTTCGCGCGCGCGTTCAAGCGCTGGACGGGCAGCACGCCGGGCGCCTTCCGGCGTTGACTCGCACCACGGCTAGAACAGACGCCGGATCCAGGCCAGCTTGCGGTCGTCGTAGGGCGGGTACATCAGCTCGGGCTCGCCCCACAGGGCGCGCCGATGCACGGCCTTGCGGTGGCTGAAGGTATCCATCGAGAACTGGCCGTGGTAGGCGCCCATTCCGCTTGCCCCGACGCCGCCGAAGGGCAGGCCCGGGATGGTCAGGTGCAGCATCGCGTGGTTGATCGTGATGCCGCCCGAGCTGGTCTCGTTCTGGAAGCGCTCGCACACCGGCGCGTCTTTCGCGAACGCGTAGAGCGCGAGCGGCTTCTCGCGGGCGTTGATGAATGCGATCGCCTGCTCGACCGAGTCGACGGGCAGCACAGGCAAGACGGGGCCGAAGATCTCCTCGTGCATGACGGCGGAGGACGCGTGCACGTCGCGCAGGATCGTGGGAGCGATGTAGCGCTGCGCGACGTCGCCCTTTCCGCCGAGCACGGGCGTGCCGCCGCTCGCGATCAGCCGCATCACGCGGGCGTGGTGGTGCGCGTTGACGATGCGCCCGTAGTCGGTGCCGAGCCGTGGATCGGCGCCCCACATCGCCTGCACGGCCTCGACGAGCTTGCTCAGGAACGGCTCGTAGACGTCGCGGTGCACCAGCGCGTAGTCCGGCGCGACACAGGTCTGCCCGCAGTTGTAGAACTTGGCCCACGACAAGCGCTTGGTGGTGACGTCCAGGTCCGCGCTGCGATCGACGTACGCGGGGCTCTTGCCGCCCAGCTCGAGCGTGACCGGCGTCAGGTGCTTCGCCGCCGCCTCGAGCACCACGCGGCCGACGGCGCCGTTGCCGGTGTAGAAGATGTGATCGAAGCGCTCGGCCAACAGCTCGGTGGTCTCGGCGACGCCACCGCGCACGACCGCGACGCAGTCCGGGTCGAGGTAGCGCGGATAGAGCTCGGCGATCAGCGCGCTGGTGGCCGGGGCCAGCTCGCTCGGCTTCACGACCACGCTGTTGCCCGCCGCCAGGGCGCCGCCGAGCGGGTGAAAGACCAGCGAGAAGGGGTAGTTCCAGGGCGCGATGATCAGCGCCACGCCCTTGGGCTCACGCACGATCTGGCTGCGGCCGGGCCACGCGGCCAGCGGGGTGGCCACGCGCTCGGGGCGCATCCAGCGCGCGAGGTTCTTCAGCAGGTAGCGCACGTTCATCGCGCACTCGAGGACCTCGGCGGACGCGGCTTCTTGCTTCGGCTTGCCGAGATCCCGGTGCAGCGCGTCCAGGATCCGCGGCTCCTCCTGCTTCAACATGCGAAGCAGCGCGTTCAGCTGCGCCTCGCGCCACGCCAACGAGCGGGTCTTGCCGCGGTCGAAGCCGGCGCGCACCCGCGCCACGGTTTGCGAGATCGTGGACGGCGGCCCCGCAGGGACCAAAGTAAGAACGTCGTTGGCAAGCATCCGCGCACGCTCGCCGAGCGCACGATCGAGCGCAAGGACCCAATCCGCCAGGCGCAAGACCCAAGTCGCCGCTAGGGCGGGTCCTGACGCTTGCGCGTGCCGGCGGGCGTGCCGCGTCCGAACCAGCGGTGGAAGGCCTTGTAGAAGCTGCCGGTCTCCCGGAAACCGAGCATGTGGCCGACCTCTCCGATCGCGAGCGACTGGTCCGCGAGGTAGTGCTCGGCCAGCTCGCGCCGCAGGTAGTCGAGCTGCTCGCGGTAGGTGGTCCCTTCCTGGGCGAGGCGCCGACGGAGCGAGGACTCGGTCGTGGCGAGGCGCGATGCGACGTCCGCGCGTGACACCTCGCCGCGGCACAGCTGCTGGACGAGCAGCTGCCTCACGCGGCCACGCAGCGTTCCCTCGAGCTCGAACTTGTCGAGCTGCTCGCGCGCGTGCGCCTCGTGCACCTCGTGCAGGCCCCGGTGCGCGAGCTTCATCGGGCGGTCGAGCAGCGCGGCGTCGAAGACCAGAACGTTTTGCCGGGCGCGAAAGACCAGCCGCGCGCTCCCGAACGACTCGGCGTGCGCGGACGTGTCCGCCGGGCGAGGGTGCTCGAAGCGCACCTCCCGGAACGTGAGCTCGTCGATGCAATAATTGCGCAGCAGGCTCGCCAGCAGCGCGAGGGCATACTCGTTGGCGACCGGATGGGACCGCACGTCTGCGCGCGCGGTCAGCACCCAGTGCGCTCGCTGGGCCTTCTCGGTCAGAACGGGGTAGAGGCCTTCGTGCAGCAGCGGTAAGTAGCGCGCCAAGCAGGCCAGGGCCGCGCGCAGCGTGGGCGCCGAGCTCGCGACGAGCTCGATCGAGTCGAAGTCTCCAGGCGCAAAGCTCCCGGCGGCCCGCAGACCGAGCGCGGCGTCATCGGCACGCACCACGAGCGCAGAGATCGCGTCCATCGCGACCTCGTGGCGTACCCGCGTCTGCAACAGACTCAGGACCTCGAGCCGCACGCCCTCATTCACGATCTCGGGCAGCTCGTGCAGGGCCACGCCCGTCCGGCGCATGATCGGGAAGAGCCAACGCATCGAGACCATCGCGGGATGCGACGACGAGTGCGCTGGTGAGCTACGCCGTTCCACGATTACGCGACTCTTGCATCGCGGTGCAGTGTACGGAGCCGCATGCGCAACCTGCATCGCGCCGAGCTACTCAGGCGCAGCATCCGCTGACTCCGAGCGCTCTCAGGGCGTGCAGCAGCCGCTGCTCTCAACCTGGCCGATGCACTCGTCTTCCATCACCTGCCAGATCGCCTTCGCCATCGCCGCAGAGCCTTCCGAGGTGGGATGGATATCGCCCGGGAAAAACCAGTCGTCGTGGCCCTCGAATACCGGCGTCATGTCGACGAACTGACAGCGCAGCGCGCCGTTCGTGCGCACGCTGGTCGAGGTACAGGTCTGCCCGATGAGCGGCTTTGCGTAGTCGCTGATGACGTTCGGGTAGGCGCCGCCGAGGAGGGTACCGGTGGGCACGTGGGGGTACCAGAAGTAGACGACGTCGCGCACGCCGTCCGCGGCCATCTGATCGAACAGCTCCTCGATCGTGGCCTGGGAGGCGCTGACGATCTGCTTGCACTGCGCGAGCGTGTCGGCCTTCGCGTCTTGCTTGCAGCTCCCGAAGGGGTCGATCGTGATGTCCGGGATCAGCACGTCGTTGCCGCTGCCGTCCATCACCACGGTGTGAACATCCGCGTCGCGCGCTTGCGACGCGGTGTACTGGTCCGGGATGAACCCGGCGATCCCGCCCGAGCTCATCGCAGAGCCTCCGATCGCCTCGAGCCGCCAGCCGGTCTGGCCGGACTCCTGGGCGAGATCGGCGGGCAGCGTGTGGGTGGGCCAGTTGATGTAGGAGTCGCCGATGATCATCACCTGGCTCTCCTTCGCCACACAGCGGGGCGCGTCGCCCGCAGGGGTCGTTGCCTTTGCGTCGCCCCGTGACCCATTCGCGTCAGCCCTGGGTTCGGCGCGCCCCCCGTCCGGCTCGTCTCCGGTCTCCCCCAGGTCTCCGGTCTCGTTCTCGGGGCTGCCCTCGGGGCGGGCGACGGTGGAGCCAGCACAGCCTGCTGCGGCCACGAACAGCAACGAAACCATACACAAGCGCGAATCACGACACTGCATGCGCGCGACGCTAACGACTCGACAGAAGGGGCCGCAACCGGCCGTTGGGGGGGGCCCGAAGTATGCCGCACCCGAGTAAGGACGCTGCAAATGGAGTAAGGCGTCGTGGGAGGAATCGAGTGCGCTGTGAGTATATCGTCGACACGCTAGGATAAGTTGCTCGCGCCTAACGTGCGCGCTCGATGGCCAATGTGGCGCGTACCGGTGCTACAGTGGCGGCCGAGTTGAAACGTGAGCGACCCCAAGAAAACGGCATCCCTACTTGGTACCGGGCACGGCGCGACAATCTCCATCCGCTGGTTGTTGCCCTTCATCAGGGTCGTCGAGCAGTCGTCCGAAGACGCCGGGCGGCTGGCCTCACGAGGCATCGCGCTCACGGACCTGACGGATCCGGACATTCGGATCGACCACCAGAGCGCGATGGCGCTGCTCCAGGCCTCCGTGAAGCACCTCAAGGATCCGGGGCTCGGCCTGCGCGCGGGCGAGGGCTTTCAGCCGGGTGATCTCGACGTGCTGGAGTATGCGTCGCGCAGCTGCTCCACGCTGCGCCAGGCGATCTCGTGCGCCGATCGTTACATGGGCCTGATGCACGGCGCGCAGGAAGGCCTGCTGATCGAGAGCAATGACAGCGCGCGCTGGGAGCTGCGGATCACGGACGGCGTCGAGCAACCGCCGGCGGCGAACGACTTCGCGCTCACGAGCGCCATCATGTACGGGCGCCGCTACACCGGTACCGACAGCGGCGTGCTCGAGGTCCACTTTCGGCACAAGCAAGCGACCGATATGGCCGCCTACGAGCGCATCTTCGGGCCCGCGAAGATCTTCCTCGGTGCGCAGCACAACGCGCTCGTGCTCACGGCCTCGCACCTCGATCGACCGATGTCGCTGGCGCACCCCGCGCTGCAAGCCGCGTACGAAGTGCGTGCCAACCAGCTGCTCGAGCGCGTGAAGCGCACGCACGGGGTGGCCGGGCGCGTGCGCCAGGTACTGGTCAATCGGCTCAACTCCGGTGAGGCGAACCTGATCGCCGTCGGACGCCGTCTCGGCATGTCGGCCGCGACGCTGCGCCGCAAGCTGGCCGAGGAGAACACCACGTTCTCACAGCTCCTCGATGCGCTACGCCGCGAGCTCTCGCAGGCATACTTGCGCGATCAAGAGCTGGCGATCAGCGAGGTCGCGTTCCTGCTCGGCTTCGCGCACGCGCCGGCGTTCAACAAGGCCTTTCGCCGCTGGTGGGGCGGGATGACGCCGAGCGACTACCGCGCGCAGCTCGGTCGCGCCGAGGTCAAGGCGTAGCGGCAGCGAGCGGGAGCTCCTGCGAGCTCCGGCGCCGGTCGACGCCCGGGCTCAGGCCGCACAGTGCGCGCCGGTAGTCCGTGGGGGTCTGCGCGGTCCAGCGCCGAAACGCACGGTGGAAGGGCGCGTTGCCCGTGAACCCGGTCAGGGCGGCGACCTCTGCGATCGAGTGCTCTGCGCGTGCGAGCAACTCCATCGCGCGCGTACGGCGCACGTCGTCGACGAGATCGTGGAAGGTCGTTCCCTCGCGCACCATGAGCCGGCTCAGCTTGCGCGGGTGGAGCGAGAGCTGCGCCGCGATCTCGATCAGGTTGGCAGTACGCGAAGGCAGCTGCTCGCGCACGCGAACCTTGGTGCGCTCGGTCCAGCTCAACGTGCTCGGCAGCGATGCGATGACGCGCTCGGCGTGCCGGCACAGCACCTCGTGCAGACGCTGCTCGCCGGTGGGCGACGGGACATCCAGGCGCGCCTCATCCATGCTGAAGCCCGTGACCTCCGCGCCGAGGTTCAAGTGGAACGAGGAGAACAGCCCGTCTCGCGTGGCACTCGCGGGTAGCACGCAGCGACGCAGGTGGACGTGTTGCCGGCTCGATCCGGACGTCGTCGTCGCCAGCGAGGGGTGGTGCATCAGCAGACCGAGCAAGAACTCGTCGGCTGCGTAGGGCGCGCGCACCCGCGTGCTGATCCGAACCTGCGCGCGTTGCTCGAAGGTCACGAACGAGATCGTCCACACGTCGCCCAGCAGGCGCACGAAGCGGTTCGCAGCCAGGATGGCCGCACGCCGGGTCGGGGCGGAGGACAGCACGTAGTGGAACAGGTCGACGTCGCCGCCGTGCGCGATCGCGCCTCGGCGTACCGCGAACATCGGATCCTGCACGCAGGCCTCCGCGCTCTCGAACAGCGCGTGCACGTACGCTGCACTCACGCGCTGATCGAGCTGGGGCTCGGGCAGCAACTGCGCGTTCGGCGCGGAAGAGCTCTGCCCGAGCACGGAAAGAAACGGTTCGATGACGCGCGCCGAGTAGCTAAGTGAGCTTGAAGCAGCGGATGACATGAAGAATCCCCGACTCAGGTAAGACGTCTTTTCGCGCTGAAGTTCGCGAAGGTTCGCTGAAGATCCTCAAACAGGCCGCCCGGGGCAATGCCAAAGCCGCGCGAGTCGCTGCTTGGCTGCCTGGGAGTAAGACATTCAAGCGCCGGATTAGCCCTCGCCTCAGCCAGTGCTCAGCTCACTCGCCAGTGCCGTCTCGGTTTCAGTGAGCGCAGGCACCGTGCGTGAACCGTAGCGATTCGCCCGCCAGAAGGTACCGAGGTCGTTGAAGCGCACGCCGCGCTCGCGCATGACGGCGTGCGCATCGGCGGCGGTGAGCTGCCGCAGGTAGAACGGCTCGGAGACCCAGAAGTGGTGGATCGCGTGCGTGGAGCCGAAGTTGAAGCAGAACAGCTGAAGCGGCATGAGCAGCGGGTGATTGAGGACCTGGGTCTGACGCAGGATGTCTCCCTCTGCGATGTCTCCGTAGTAGTGCAGGTTCGAGCTGACGAAGTGGAGGCTGAAGGTGCGCAGGATGTTCGGGAGCGCCCAGATCACCATCACGAAGTCGAGCGCGACCAGGCGCAGCTGCGCTTCGGGCGAGAGCCCGCCCCGCCATTGCTGCAGGTGCAGGATCAGATCGGCCGCGATCGCTACGTGGTAGAGCCAGGTCAGCGGGCCGTACCCGAGCGTGCCGCGCAGCAGCTGGCGCCACGCTTTACGGGGGTTCGAATAGGGAAGACGCAGCCAGGTAGAGAGCAGGCCGTCTGCAGTCATCAGCAGACGCTTGAGGCCCCAGCGCTCGCCGTTCGTGATCGCGCGCTCCTCGAGGTCGGTCGGCGTGCCGGACGCGCGGTGGTGGTGAAGGTGAAGTCGGCTACGGATCCACGGGTTCACGGTGCTGGGCCGCATCAGCCAGCCGATCGCGAGCATGCCGTGGCGCACCCAGGGCTGACGCGGGAAGTAGAGCAGGTGGATCAGGTCGTGCTCGATCTCGTGAGCGATCGAGCATGCGAAGGCGATCAGGACGACCGTGACCAGCGCGGAGAGCTGCCCTCGCGCATAAAGTACAGCCGTGCCGACCATGCCGGCAAAGGCCGAGAGCTGGAGCACCAATCCGATCGCGTTCTGTGAGCGGTCGAGCCAAGGGTGGGCCTCCCGATAGGCTCTGCTGAGCTCGCGGATTGCGCTGCGGATCGCACGCGTCTCGGCGCGGTCTGCTGCAGACGGATCTTTCGGCCTGGAGACGGCGGACGGGCTGTTCACGGTCGGACCTTTCTGCATGGTGCTGGGCCCTACTTCGTTCGCCCGTGCGAGGCTCGGCATCCGTTGCCATTCGTCGTGCCGTTCCTGCCACGCGCTGACGTTTTCAGCGCAGAAAAGGGCCCTATCCGCGGCCCGTGCGCTGGAGATAGGCGGTTGACACGGTGGAGTAAGGGGCTACCGACCTAACGCGGAGAACACGATTGCGCTGGCGGGGCCGGTTTCGCTAAATGGTCGTCGCGCGTGCCGATGTCACTACACACGCTGCGTGTGCCGTTCGTTGAGCATGCCGAGGTCGGCGACTCTTACTTGGGTGAGGCATCATGGCTTTCGATAAACGTCTATTCTTGATCTTGCAGAGGAGCTTGCTGGCCACGGCGTCGCTCGTCTGGATGCCCGCCTGCGGCGATGAGGCGACGTCGGGTGACGACACGTCCAGCGACGAAGGTGGCGAGGAAGTCACCGA
>DASUME010000236.1:0-20952 GCA_036277895.1 Polyangiales bacterium | reverse complement strand
GTGAACCTGCCGCGCCCAGTCGACCCCGCGCGCCCCAGCGAGCGACGCGTTCCGCCGCCACCCCCCGCGAAGGCCCGCGTCGAAGCACGCGAGCAAAACCAAGACGTGCTCGCCTCCGTGCGCATCGACGCGCGCGGCGAGGTGCACTCCAGCGCCGGCGGCGACGAGCAGCTCGGCCAGCTGGTCGCGTACGTCAGCCGCATCGCGAGCCTGGTGCAGGCCGACTTCGCGCTCGACCCGTTCGACGCGCTGCACGCCGAGCTCGCGGGCAAGCGCGTGCTGATCTACCAGGAGGGCGACGCGCTGATCGGCCTGGTGATGAAGCCCAGCAGCGCCGCGCAAGAGCTGCGCCAGAAGCTCGGCGTTTGATGGAAGCCGTGCTCGGCGGGCTGCGTGAGGTCGAGGGTGTGCTCGGCAGCTTCGTGCTCGACGACGAGGGCAAGCTGCTCGCGCGCGACCTGCCGCCGCTGTTCGACGCCGACACGCTCACGCGCGCGTCGACCCACCTGTCGCGCCTGCGCGCTGCGCTGGAGAGCGATGGCAGCGCGTTCGAGTCGTGCGTGGCGCGCTTCGGTCCACACCTGGTCCTGTTGCGCGCGGCCAAGGAGCTCACGCTGTGCGTGCTGCTCCCGCGCGGCACCAACCTGGGCGCGGTGCAGATGAGCGCCACGCTGATCGCGCGCCGCCTCAACGCGCCCGCGCGCAGCAGTGAACCCGCTCCCGCACCCGCCGAGGGCTCGCGCTTCTTCCGCGGCCGGCGGGTCTGAGCGCGCTACCCGTCGGTCCGCGAGCTGCCCGCGTGGTGCAGCTGATGTATAAGCCCCGGGATTGCGCAAACTTGCTTTCATCTTCCTGGCTCTGGCGTGGTCCACCGCGTCATCCGCGCTCGCGCAGCGTGGCGAGGGCTTCGCGCTCGATCGCTTCCGGCCCGCGCCCAGCTCCGAAGACGGGCTCGCGCTGTTCTTGCCGCGCACGCTCCCGCACCTGCGCCCGAGCGTCGGGCTCACGCTCGATTACTCGCACAAGCCGCTGGTGATCGCGCGCGGTGGCAACGACCCCGACTCGGCGCTGGTCAAACATCGCCTGCAGGGGCACCTGACCGGTGCGCTCGGCCTCGGCGATCGCTACGAGCTGTTCGTGCGCGCGCCGGTGTTGCTCGTGCAGCGCGGCGACGACCAGAGCTTCGGCATCGCGCGCAGCGTGGCCAGCTCGGCCGCGTTCGGCACCTTGAGCCTGGGTGGCAGCGTGCGCCTGGTCGAACAGGGCCCGTTCTCGCTCGGCGCGAGCGCCTGGCTCGACGTGCCCAGCGGGCGCGCCGCGAGCCTGACCGGAGATGATGGAGTCGGTGCCGGCGGCTTGCTGAGCACGGCCTACGACAGCCGCCGGATCGACGTCGCGCTCAACTTCGGCGCGCGCTACCGGCCGCAGGCGGACTTCGGCTCGTCGCAGATCGGCAGCCAGCTGCTGTTCGGCGCGGGTGCCTATGTGCCGGCCGGCGAGCGGGTCACGTTCCTCGGCGAGCTGAACGGCGCCGTCGAGCTGCGCGAGGTGGGCCGCAACGCGAGCCAGACCGCGCCACTGGAGCTGCTGCTCGGTGCGCGCGTGCCCACGCCGTTCCAGGTGTTGTTCAGCGGCGCCGTGGGGCTCGGCCTCACGCACGCGATCGGGATGCCGGACGTGCGCGCGCTGTTGCAGGCTTCGTATCCGTCTGCGCGCGCGAAGAGCAAGCAGTCCGACGCGGATGGAGACGGCGTGTTCGACGACCGCGACCAGTGCCCCGAGATCGCGGAGGACGACGACGGCTTTCGCGATGACGACGGCTGCCCGGAGCTGGACAACGACAAAGACGGCGTGGCCGACGCGCGCGATCAGTGCGGCGACGAGGCCGAAGATCTCGACGGCATCGACGACGACGATGGCTGCCCCGATCTCGACAACGACAAGGATGCGATCGCGGACGACGTCGATCAGTGCGCGAACGCGCCCGAGGACAGCGACGGCTTCCAGGACGAAGACGGCTGCCCCGACGCGGATAATGACAAAGACGGCCTGCTCGACGCGCGCGATCAATGCCCGCTCGAGCCGGAGGACGTCGATGGCTTCGCCGACGACGACGGCTGCCCGGATCTCGACAACGACAAGGACGAGGTCCCGGACACCGAAGACGGCTGCCCCACCGCCCCCGGTCCGCGCGAGACCAAAGGCTGCCCGAGCGCCGTGCGCGTGGACAAGGCGCAGATCCGCATCCTGCAGCGGCTCGAGTACAACGTGAAGAGCGCGGTCATCGAGGCCGGCTCCCTGGCCGTGCTCGACCAGGTCCGCGCGGCGCTCGAGGCCAACCCGCAGATCAAGCGCGTCCGCATCGAGGGCCACACGGACAACGTCGGGCCTGCGCTGGCCAACACCACCCTCTCGCAGAAGCGTGCGGAGGCGGTGGTGAAGTACCTGGTCAGCAAGGGGATCGATCCGGGCCGGCTGGAGGCCAAGGGCTGGGGTGACGAGCGCCCGCTGGTCAAGAACGACAGCCCCGAGAACCTGCAGATGAACCGGCGTGTGGAGTTCCACATCGTCGACCCGGCGCCGACCCGCTAAGCGATCCAGGGCACAAAGGGCGTGCTCTCACTTGTGGGGGCACGCGCGCGGTCGCAGACTCCAGAGATGAGCGCGCTGCTGCTGTTCGATGGGGTCTGCAACGTGTGCAATGCCATCGTGCTGTTCGTGGTCGACCGCGACCCGAAGGAGCACTTCCAGTTCGCGTCCCTGCAGTCCGAGCTCGGCGAGCGCACGCTGCGGGAGCACGGGCTGCCGATGGACCTGAACACGGTGGTGCTGATCGAAGACGGCAAGGCCTACGTGCGCTCGAGCGCGGCGCTGCGCGTGGCGCGCGGGCTGCGCTGGCCGTGGCCGGCGCTCTACACGCTGATGCTGATCCCGCGCAGCCTGCGCGACGCGCTCTACACCTCGTTCGCGAGCCGGCGCTACAAGCTGTTCGGCAAGAGCGAGCAGTGCCGCATCCCCACGCCCGAGCTGCGCCGCCGCATGCTCGCCTGACGGGCGCACAGAGGTCATACCTCTGCCACGATGCAGTTTCAGATCGGGAATTTCAGCGCCGACACGGCGGTTACTCCAGACCCGGCGCGGCCTGGCCGCTACCGCGCCACCCTCTCGTCGGACTGGAACATCCTCTACGTGTTCGGCGGCGTGACGATGGCGACCGCGATCAGCGCGGCACGCGCCGCGTTGAGTCAGCCGTCGTTCGAGCTGCTCACCGCGACTGCCACCTACGTCGGGCCGATCAGCGCCGGCCCGCAGATGCTCGACGTGCGCACGCTGCGCAGCGGCCGCGGCGCCGAGCAGCTGGTGGTCGAGATGCGCAGCGGCGAGCCGGATGGCCGCGCGCCCCCGGACCTCTTCGTCGTCTGCACGTTCGGGCCGCGCCGCGAGAGCGAGACCAAGTTCGTCGAGCTCACGATGCCGGACGTGCCCGGGCCCGATGAGGCCGTGCGCGCCAAGCCGCCTTCGGGTGCGTACTTCGCACGGCTGCCGTTCCACTACAGCGTCGAGCAACGCACGGTGCTCGGCAACATGCCCTGGTTCACCGACTGGGAGGCGGGGCCCGCACGCTGGGCGGCCTGGCACCGACTGCGCAACACGCCGCGCCTCGACGACGGCACGGTGGACCCGCTCACCTACGCGGTGGCCGGCGACATGATCGGACCCGCAGTGCGCCAGGCGCAGGGCGGCAAGGCCCCGCTGACGATGATGATCAGCCTGGAGATCTGCCTGCACGTGTTCGCGCGCACGGACAGCGAGTGGCTGCTGCAGGACTCGCAGGGAACGCAGGCCGGCGACGGCTACGCGTCCGGGCGCGTGAACCTGTGGGATGCGCACGGCCGCCTGGTCGCACAGGCCACGCAGCGCGCGTTGCTGCGCCCGATGCCGGGCTAGACTGCCGCCATGAGTCGCTCGGACAGCTACGCCGCGCAGCTCAGCGTGGGACCCTACTCCGTGCGCGGCGTGTCGGTCGCCGGCGTGTACACCACGCTGCAGGTGCCGGAGCTCGGCGTGCTGCTCGACGTGGGCCTGCCGCTGCGCGCCTACTGCGCGACCGATCGTTTGTTCCTGAGCCACGGCCACGTCGATCACAGCGGCGGCTTGCTGGGCCTGCTCGGCGTGCGCGGCATGATGAACAAGCCCGAGCCGCTGAAGCTCTACCTGCCCGCCGAGATCGCGGACGACATGCGCGCCATGCTGGAGGCGGCCAGCCGCATGCAGCGCTTCGCGTTCGACGTGGAGCTCGTGCCCATGAAGCCGGGCGACGAGCTGCTGGTCGCGAACACGCTCTGGGTGCGCGCGTTTCGTACGCACCATCCCGTGCCCTCGCTAGGCTTTCAGTTCTTTCGGCGCGTGAACAAGCTCAAGGCCGAGTACGTGGGCTTGCCGGGCCCGGAGATCGCGCGCCGCAAGCGCGAGGGCGAGCCGTTGTTCACGCGCGAAGATCAGCTCGAGCTCTGCTACGCGACCGACACCCTGGTGCGCGTGCTCGACACCAACCCGAGCATGCTGGAGAGCCGCGTCTTGATCCTGGAGTGCACCTTCTACGACGAGCGCAAGTCGCTCGCCGACGCGCGCGCCGGCTGCCACATCCACCTCGACGAGCTGATCCCAATCGTCGAGCGCTTCCGAAATCCGCACATCGTGCTGATGCACACCAGCCAGATCTACTCTCCGACCGAGGCGCGCGAGATCCTACTCAGGCGCTGTCCTCCCAGCTTCACCGACCGGGTGCAGCAGCTGCTGCCCACGCGCGGAAACTGGCTATAGAGCCAGCGTCGTCTGGCCCACACACTGGCCCCAGCGGTGTTTTGAAAGCGCCTGTGCGGGTGCTACCGTTTTCACAATGGCCGGGTTCCAATTGTTCTCGCTGGCGGGCGTGCCGGTTTCCGTCAGCCCCTGGTACTTGCTGCTGCTCGCGTACCTCGCGTTCGGCGGCCCGGGCTTCGCGCAGGGCATGATGCTCGCGGCCTGCATCACGGTCAGCCTGCTGGCGCACGAGATGGGGCACGCCCTGGTCGCGCGCGCGTACAAGCTGCAGCCTCAGGTGCTGCTGCATGGCTTCGGTGGGCTCACCGGCCACGAGCGTCCGAAGAGCAACGGCGCCGAGGCGCTGATCGTCGCGGCCGGTCCGCTCGCAGGCCTGAGCACCGCGGGCTTGTCGTGGCTGGCGCTCGAGTACGCGCCGATCACCTCGCCAGTGACGGCCTCGCTGCTGTCGACGATGCTCTGGCTGAACACGTTCTGGTCGCTGTTCAACCTGCTGCCGATGTGGCCGATGGACGGCGGACAGCTGATGCGGCTCGGCGCCGGCCGGGCGTTCAAGCCCGTGCGCGCCGAGCGTGTCACGCACATCACGAGCATCGTGGTGGTGCTGCTGGTCGCGCTCGCCAGCTACAAGATCAACATCGGCGGGCCGATGATCATGTTCATCCTCGCGATCACCGCCTGGCAGAACTACCAGGCGCTGTCCGTTACCAAGACGGCGTCGGCGCCCGCACGCGAGAACCCGTTCGCGCGCGAGCTGATCGATCAGGCCGAGCAGGCGTACGAGCGCGGCGACGACGACGCGGCCGCACGGCTCTGCCACCAGCTGCGCTCGGAAGGCGCCGTGCCCCCGCGCATCCTCGATCGCGCCTGGGCGATCCTGGGCGTGACCGCCACGCGCAAGGGCGAGTACGAAGAAGCGCTGTCGTACCTGCGCCGCGCGCCCAACACGCCGGACGTGGTGGAAGCGAAGGCGCAGTGCCACTACCAGCTCGGCATGTTCGACGCGCTGGAGGCGCTGGTGCAGACCAAGGAGTTCCTGCGCCTGCCCAACGACACGCGCTCGGACATCCTCGCTGCGCTGTCTGAAAAGCCCGCCTAAGCGGAGCGGCGGGTGTCGACGAACTGGTCGGCGACCAGCGGGCGGCGCGCATCGAGCCAGCCAGCGACCACCGGCCACACGTCCTCGGGCGCGTTCTTGCCGACCAGGAGGTCGCCGTGGCCGGCGTCCACCTTCATGTACTGCTTGTCGCGCGAGCGGCTGCGATCGTAGAGCGGCTTCACCGCGCCCGGGTTCGCGAGCGAGTCCGAGCCCCCCGAGATCGCGAGCAGCGGGAGCTCGTTGTGCTCGATCAGCTGCGTGAAGCTGCTGCCGTCGAGGCGCGAGCGCATCTCGCCGGTCGCCGCCAGGCGGATCAGGTCGTCCACCGTGCTGAACGACTCGGCATCGAACGAGCGCACGTACGAGGCCAGCTCACCGGCCTCGAACGCGCCCGGCTTCCAGCCACGCACCGGGATCGGCGCAAAGTTGGAGTCGAACGCGAAGCGCGCGGCGTGCAGCGCCTTGCCGATCAGGTCGACCGGGAGCTTCATCGAAGACTTGCGGAACACGCCGGACGAGCCGACTGTGTGGCCGAGCAGCTTGAGGCCGCTGCCGAGCAAGAGGTGCCCGCGACCGAGCGCGTGCGGCGAGCCGATCGTGACCACCCCCGCGATCTTGTCCATGCGCGTGGCGGCCGCCGCCGAGGCACAGAGCCCACCGAGCGAGTGGCCGAGGATGAACGCCTTGTCGAAGCCGCTGCGCGCGAGCACCGCGTCGATCACCGCCGGCAGGTCGCCGCGGATGTAGTCGTCGATGCCCTGGCTGCTGCGCGCGGAGCCGAGCTCGGCCGAGCGACCGTGGCCGCGCAGCTCCACATTGAACACGTCGTAGCCGCGGTCCGCGAGGTAGTTCGCGAAGCTGCGCTCGGGCATGTGCCACGCATAACGATTCTGTCCGAAGCCGTGCACCAGGATGACGGGCGCCACGGCCTCGCCCTCGGCGCGGCGCTTGCGCACCACCGCGAGCCGCTCCGGCCCGCTGACCTGGAGGATCTCCTTGCGGAACCAACGAATCCGACCCGGCGTGATGCGCTGGGCAACGGTTTCCTTCGACAGCGTGGTCATAGGGGGAACGACTCCGAGCGCCGCTACGGGGGTATCGGCACTTCACGCGGGCCTCTGAAGTGGGAAGGCAGGCGCCGCAAACTAAGTAAGGCGAACCGGTGACGAGAGGTACGCTAACGGAGGTTTCTCCCCTATTTCAAGCCCCAAGTGGGGCGTTCGTGCCGGGGATTGCTTCTGAGCCACAGGGCTAGTCGCCATGTTGCGCTCCCTACCTATCCATGCGAAGCCAGAGACCCACTTGCGAAGGCGGGTTTGAGCCATGTTCGAGGGCATTTATACGGCGTTGATTACGCCCTTCCGCGACGGCGAGGTCGACTACCCGACCCTGGCCAAGCTGATCGAGCGCCAGGTCGACGCCGGCGTCGACGGCGTGGTGCCGTGCGGAAGCACAGGCGAGTCGGCCACGCTGAGCCACGACGAACACGAGCGCGTGATCGCTTTCACCGTCGAGAAGGCGAACAAGCGCCTCAAGGTGATCGCCGGCACGGGCTCGAACAGCACCCGCGAGACGATCCGGCTCACCAAGGCCGCGGCGGACCACGGCGCCGACGGCGCGCTGCTGATCGCGCCCTACTACAACAAGCCCACGCAAGACGGCCTGTACGCGCACTTCGCGGCCGTGGCCGAGGGCGTGGCGCTGCCGCAGATCGTCTACAACATCCCCGGTCGCACCGCCGTCAACATCGCGCCCGAGACCTTCGGCAAGCTGGCCAAGCTGGAGAACGTGGTCGGCGCCAAGGAATCGTCGGGCTCGATCGACCAGATCTCGCACGTGATCGAGCTGTGCGGCCCCGACTTCACGGTGCTGTCGGGTGACGACAGCTTCACGGTGCCGGTGCTCGCGATCGGTGGCCGCGGCGTGATCTCGGTGATCTCGAACGTCCTGCCCAAGCCGTTCCGTGAGCTGGTGCGCGCGGGCCTCGCGGGCGACTTCGCGACCGCACGCCAGCTGCACTACGAGCTGCTCCCGGTGCTGCGCGCGCTGTTCCTGGAGACGAACCCGATCGGCATCAAGGCGGCACTCGCGTTGACGGGGCTGGGCTCGGAAGAGCTTCGCTTGCCGCTCACGCGCATCACCGACCCGACGCGCGCGGCGCTCAAGAAGGCGCTCGAGGCCGCGGGCGCGCTCTGAAGCTGCGCTGCGCCAGCGTGGTGTGGCTCGTCGCCTGCAGCGACGCTGCACCCGCACGCAGCGGCGTGGCCGACCAGTCGATCCGCAAGCTGTCGGACGAGGATGCGCTCACGCTGTGCCTGTGGGTGCGTGCGCAGGTCGCCAAGACCGACCGGCACGAGCTCGTGTGTGCACGCGACGCCGCGTACAAGAACCGGGAGCGCGCAGCGTGCGAGGCGCAGCGCCGAGCCTGCCTCGAGGAGGACGTGCCGTACGCGGAGTGGAGCGACGAGCAGTACTGCAACGCCGCGGTGAACCGGCCCGACGACTTTCGCCGCAACTGCGAGGGCGGCGCGGCTCTGCGTCAGGTCGAAGACTGCGTGCTCGAGCACGCGTTCGGCAACGCGCAACAGGTCGCGAAGGGCTGCAGCTTGGCCGGAGCGGCGACGCAGCCGAGCAGCATCGCGCCCACCTGCGACGAGTTCCCTTACCTCTGCGTTCCCTAGACGAGCGTGAGCACGAGCGTGCCGTCGTCGTTCTCGATCGGGTAGACCGCGAGGCCGCAGGTGCCCAGCTTGGGCTCGCCAGACTTGAGATCGAACGTCCACTCGTGCAGCGGACAGATCAGCGTGTCGTTGCCGAGCAAGCCGTCCGCGAGCGGGCCCTTCTTGTGCGGGCACTCCGCCTGCGTGGCGTAGAGCCCACCCGTGCGCGTGCGAAAGACCGCGACCGCCTTGCCGTCGACCGTGAAGGTGCGGCCCTCCCCTTCGGGGATCTCCGTCAGCAACCCGAGCTTGTGCGTCGTCATGAGACCACCTTCAGGGCGAGCTTGAACTGATTGGACGTCTTGGGCTTGTCGCGCTCCAGCCACGGGTCGTACGTGGCGGCCACCGCGGCATCGAGCTCGCGGTCGAGCTCTGCGCAGATGCCGTCGCTGTCATCGACGATCAGCGCGCGCACGCGCTCGATGCCGACGCGCTCGATCCAGGTATAGGTGCGCTCCTTGTACTTCGCGTTTTGACGGTAGTACTCGACGAAACGGCCGGCGATCTTCATCACCTCGTCTTCGCTGTCGACGGTGCACAAGAGGTCACCCTTGCGGATGTGCGCGCCCGCGGCACCGCCCACGTAGATCTCCCACTTGCCGCCCTCGACCGCGACCACGCCGAGGTCCTTCACGTACGCCTCGGCGCAGTTGCGGGGACAGCCGGTGGTGGCGAGCTTCATCTTGCCGGGCGTGTCGAGGCCGCGGAACTTCTGCTCCAGCGCCTGCGCCAGGCCCATGCTGTCGCCGAGCCCGAAGCGACAGTAGTCGATGCCGATGCAGCTCTTGCAGGTGCGGTAGCTCTTGCCCCACGCGTAGCCGGCCGGCATGCCGATGTCGCGCCAGATCGCGGGCAAGTCTTCGCGCGCGATGCCGACGAGATCGATGCGCTGTCCCCCGGTGAGCTTCACCAGCGGCACTGCGTACTTGTCGGCGGCGTCCGCGATCCGGCGCAGCTCGTCCGGGTTGGTGATGCCGCCGGGCATCTCCGGGATCACCGAGAACGTGCCGTCCTTCTGGATGTTGCCGTGCACGCGATCGTTGATGAAGCGCGCGTCGCGTTCGTCGATGTAGTCGCCCCTCCAGACGATGCTCAGGAACGACGCCAGTGCAGGCTTTGCAGACGGATCGATCCGCCCCTCTGCCAGCGCCTCCCACACGCTCGAGACCGAGCGCAGGTTGCGCTCCTTGACCACCTTGGTCAGCTCGGCTCGCGTGAGCGGGATGCTCGGAACGTAGTAGTTCGCCGACGGGTCTTCCTCCGCAGCGCCCCCACAGAACCAGTTCACGAGGTCGCCGACCAGGCCCTTGCACGCGCCGCAGCCGGCGCCCGCGCGCGTGGTGACCATCACCGACTTCAGCGTTCGATTGCCCGCTTGCACGCAGCTGCCGATGGCTGACTTGGTGACCCCGTTGCAGTTGCACACCTGTGCGTCCGCCGGCATCTCGTCGTAGGTGACCTTCTTGGTGGGGCCGCCGAGATCGAACAGCATGTCGAGGCGCTCGTCCGGCAGCGCGGTGTTCTTGTCGAACGCCTGCATCAGGAAGCCGACCTTCTCCAGGTCGCCCATCATGATCGCGCCCACGAGGCGGCCGTTGCGAATGATCAGCTTCTTGTAGCGGCCCTTGCGCGGCTCCGAGAACTGCACCACTTCGTCTTCCGGCTCGGCAGGCTCGGTGATGCCCATCGAGGCCAGCTCGACGCCCATCACCTTGAGCTTGGTCGCCAGCTTGGAGCCGTAGTAGCCGGCGCTGCGATCCTTGTGCGTGACGTGATCGGCGAGCACCTTGGCCTGCTCCCACAGCGGCGCGACCAGGCCGTACACCATGCCGCGGTGCTGCGCGCACTCGCCGACCGCGTAGATGTCCTGATCCTCGGTCAACATCTGGTTGTCGACCACGATCGCGCGCTCGACGGTGAGGCCTGCGCTGCGCGCCAGCTCCGAGTTGGGCTTGATGCCGGTCGAGACCACCACCAGATCGCACGCGAGCGTGCTGCCGTCCTTGAACTGCAGCCCCGTGATGTGTTGCTCGTCGCCGAGCACTTCCTGCGTCGACTTGCCGAGGTGCACGTTGACACCCATCGTCTCCATCGACTTGCGCAGCATCGAGGCGGAAGGGCCGTCGAGCTGCTGGTTCATCAGCGAGTCGGCCAGGTGGATGACGTGCACCTCGGGGCCGTGCTGCATGATGCCGCGCGCCGCCTCCAGGCCGAGCAGACCGCCGCCGATCACGGCCGCGCTCTTCACGCGCCGCGCGTGCTTGACGATCGCGCTGCAGTCGTCGAGCGTGCGAAAGCCGTAGGCGCCCGGGCGCAGCTCGCCGTCGTCGTCGAGCAGCCCCTTGATCGGCGGCAAGAATGGCCGACTACCCGTGGCGATGATCAGCTTGTCGTAAGGCTCGACGAGCTCCTTGGCGACCACACGCTTGCGCACGCGATCGATCTGCGTGACGCGGGCACCCACGTGCAGGCGAATCTTGTTGTCGCGGTACCAGGGCAGCGCGTTGAGGAAGATGTCTTCGGGCTCCTGCGATCCGTTCATCACGTTCGAGAGCAGGATGCGGTTGTAGTTGCCGTACGGCTCGTCGCCGAAGATCACGACGTCGAACATCTCACTGCCACCGCGCGCGAGGATCTCCTCCACGGTGCGAACACCCGCCATGCCGTTGCCGATCACGACCAGTCGCTGCTTCATGGCCCACCCCTCATTCAAGCCAGTTAGAGCGTCAGTCCACCTCGATGATCCCGAAGTCGATCACCACCTGTCCGCTGGTGCCCTTCGGCGCGGCGAGGAACACCTCGAGCTTGCTCTCGGGGAACAGGTCTTCGACCACCGCCAGCGGCACGTGCATGCCCGCCTTGGCGCCGAGCGGGAAGTACCGCATCGTCTTGCCGTCCCGCACGAGCGTGAGGTAAATCAGCTCGTCACTGGAGTTGCCGCCGCGCAGATAGATCAGCTGCGCCCGCTTGTCGCGCGGCACCGTGTACGTCGCGCGCCCGTCCAGCAGGAACGGCGCCTCCAACCCCTTGCCCTCGAACCCGAACACACCGTGTATGAAACGTGGCTTCGGTTCCATGCTTGCTCCCGGTAGCTTCACAAGTTCCAGAGCAAGTTTTCGGGCCGCTTTCCCAGGCGTGGCCAGGGGGTGAGATCGTCCGCGACGGGTCAAGAAAGGCCCAATCCGAAATCGAGCCGCAAGTCCTTGACACGCCCCGGCAATCCGCTACTTTCGCGCGACTTTTTCCGGGATAGCTCAGTCGGTAGAGCGTTCGGCTGTTAACCGAATGGTCGCAGGTTCGAGTCCTGCTCCCGGAGCCAGTGCTGACGAAACTCCAACTTCGGTTGGAGTTTTTTCGTTTAAGCCCCGCGAGTGCCGAGCGCGAGCAGGACTCGAACCTGCGACCATTCGGTCGCACTAACACACGTGGCGGACCTTCCGCGCGGACAGTTCTTGAAGGCCCTGTCCCGCATGTCCGCCTCGCCGTTCCAAGAGAGCATCGAAGACGTGCGGGACGCTCTCCGTGACTGACCCGACTCGTTGCCCGAGCAGGTCTTCGTCCGCGCGTCTCGCTGCAGATGCAGTTAGGAGCCAACGTGAAGATTGGAGAAGCGGAGAAGCCGCCAGCGAGACCGGAGTAATCGTGAAAGCCATCCGCCACTACGAGGCGGTCGGCCTCCTGGGAGTGCTTGAGCGCGACGGTTCCTACCGCGACTTCTCTACCGCCGATCTCGAGCGGCTCCGCGTGCTCGCCCACTGCCGCGATCTTGGCTTCGGTCTTCCCGAGATAGGCCAAGTGCTGCAGTTCGTCGCTGATGCGCGGCCCTCTTGCCCTGACCCAGAGGCAATGATTGACATCGTTGAGAGGCGACTTCGCGCGATCAACGAGCAGATTGCGCGCTTTCAGCAGCTCAGCGAACGCCTCGAACACACCAGGGCGTACTTGCAACGTCGCCTGGAGGTGCAGAAGGCTTGACCCTCCTGCAAGGGGAGGCCTGATGCTCCGCGCAGGAGACCAAGCCCATGGACCACATCAGCGTGCCGGTGAGAGATACCGCCAAGACACGAGACTTCTACGAGGCCATTTTCGAGCCCCTTGGCTGGAAGCGCAGTGGCTTTCGGGCTGGGGTGTACGTAGGCTTCAAGGAGCCTGGCTCCCCGGCCCTGTACTTCCACATGAGCGACACCGTCAGCGTTACTCACCTGGCGTTCAAAGCATTCGACGCAGAGCAGGTCGCGGCGTTCTACAGCGCTGGACTTGCTGTCGGTGGTCGTGACAACGGCGCACCAGGCCCGCGGCCAGACTACGGCAAGGATTACTACGCCGGGTTTGTCTTCGACCCAGACGGACACAACGTCGAGGCGGTTGTTGGGGGCGTCGGCTGACGCTTGGGATGCTGTTCGCTTGCTGCGACGAGCAGCGCTGGACCTACGCGGCGCGGCCGGAGCGCCTCTTCTTGGACACCTTCGCTGGCTCGAAGACCACGCGCATCCTCATGCCCGTCGCTTTCGCGAAGCGCTCCAGCGTCGACAGGCTCGGCTTGGCGGAGCCGCTCTCGAGACGAGCGATCGTCGACTGCGACGTGCCCATCTTCTTGGCGAGCTCGGCCTGAGATAGCTTGGCTCGCGTGCGCGCTTCGATGAGCACGCTGGCGACGGCAAACTCGGCTGCCAGCGCATCGTAGCCTTCTTTGAAGCCCGGCTCCTTCAACCAACGCCGCTTGAGGGTTCGAAGAGCAATCGCCATCACCTAACCTCCTTGGCTCGCTCGCGGGCTATCTCGAGGGCTCGCGCCGGCGTCTTCTGGGTCTTCTTGTCGAACGCATGCAGGACGACCACACGCTCAGCGATGGCGGTGATGTAGATCGCCCGTGCAATGCCGTCTCGACCCTTCATGCGCATCTCCCAGAGCTTGCCTTCCAAGTGCTTGACGTGCGGCTCGCGCATCGCGACGACGCCGTGCAGTTCGATCAGCTCCGCGATACGGAGAAATCGCTGCCGAACATCTTGCGCCAGCGCGTCGAGCTCACGCTCCACGCGACGGTTCAAGATCTCGACGCGCCAAGCCACGCTGGAACCGTATCTCATAAAAGAGATACAAACAAGGCAACCTACGGAGCGCGACCGAGCACGTGCGTGAACCAAGCCCGGGAGACGCCCACGCGCCGCGCGAGGCCTGCTCGCGTTAGTGAGGTATCGTCCTGCAGCAGCCGGCGGAACTCCTCAGCCCTGTCGGCCGTACTCGGGCTTGTCCGTCCGCTCGTTGGGCGACCTTGGAGTGCCGATTCGGGCAGGAATTCGAGTTTTCGCGAGAAAAACCAGGTTCGAAAAATAGACGGTTTGGGGAGCCAAAGTGACGAGAAACTCCAACTTCGGTTGGAGTTTTTTCGTTTAAGCCCGACGAAGCTGGCGCTTCATGTGCGTCGAGTGGGCGCAGGACTCGAGCCTGCTCCCACTCACCGCACACTAGCTCGTCCAGAGCCTCCCACTCCGCATCGGGCAGACGAACCGTCCTGGCGCTTGAGCCTGCCGGCTTCATCCCAGCTCTCGGTCGACCTCGTGTCACACCGCGTGCGGTGTGGTCTTGCGAGCTGCAGCCAGCTCGTCGAGCGCTTCCCACTCTGCGTCGGGTGCCGACAAGATCGCGTCGCGCGCGCCGTGCGTGCGATCGGGGCGGCCGACGCCATCACGCCAAGTCAGCGCATCTCCAAGAATCTGCTCGGCGCTGTGCGAGCGAAGCAGCCGGCAGCGCAGCGGTTTGGTGCGAGAATGGTTGCACGTGACGATGCTGGAGGCACGATGTTGCCAGCATGGAAGAGGGCAAGCTAATTCAGAAGCTGCGCGACCTCGAAGCCCTGTTCGCCGGCGCCACCACGCCTGGCGAACGTGCTGCGGCAGGTCACGCCCGTGAGCGTATCCTCGATCGCCTGCGCGCGTTCGAGAAGAGCGCACCCGCCATCGAGTACAAGTTCAGTATGGTGGACCTGTGGAGCAAGCAGCTGTTCCTCGCACTGCTTCGGCGCTACCAGCTCAAGCCCTACCGCTATCGCGGACAGCGGCACACGACCGTCATGGTCAAGGTCCCCAAGCCGTTCGTCGACCAGACCCTGTGGCCACAGTTCGAGCGTGCCAGCGCGGAGCTGCGGCGGCACCTCAACGAGGTCGCCTCCCAGGTGATCGAGCAGGCGCTCGACGCCAAGGGCGGGGAGGTGGAGGAGCGCGAGCAGACGCAAGGCGCGCTCCGCTTCGCGGCCAGCTCGGACTGATCGGCATCTTGAGCTCTCGAGAAGAGGCATAGCGTGGACCGTCAAGCAAAGAGACTCGAGAAGAAGCGTAAGAGCCGCGAGCAAGCGAAGAAGAAAGCCAAGGCAGCAGAGGCGCGGCGCCCGGCCGAGGCGGACCAATACGCGCGCCTTGCAGCGCGTGAGCCGTTCGGGCCCTGCTTCGTCAGCGCAACGTACGATGACCTCGAGTCGCCGGCGCTGGTCTCGGTGGTCGTGACGCGCAAGTTGCCGGATGGACGTGTGCTGGCCGCCACCGCTCTCGTCGACCGCACATGCCTCGGCATCAAGGACGGGTTCTCGTTGCCGCCGATGTCGCCCGGCGCCCTCGTCGATTTCGTCGACCAAGTGGGCACTCCGCACGGCGGCATGGTTCTCTGCGAGCCGCTGATCGCGCAGTCGATCGTCTTCCACGCGATCGACTACGCGCGTTCGCTCGGCTTCGAGCCGCACCGAGACTTCCCCAGTGCCCACTTCGGACCGCGGCCCGGGGCGCTCGCAAGCACTCCTTGGTGCAGCCCCGAGAACCCGATCTACCTCCCGGGACCGCGAGACGACGAGCAAGCGATCGTGCAGCGGCTCAGCGACGCTGTGGGAGCGAATGGCTTCGAGCAGCTCGATCCGTTTGGGCTCAGCGCCGACTTCGATGATGACGAGCGGGGGGACGACCTTCCCCTCGTCTACTCACCGCTCGGATGCACGATCTCGCGCGACGGCATGCAGCTACGCGTCGCGATCTACCGTGGCGAGACGGAGAGCTCGTGGCTGCTCGAGCTCGAAGATCAGCTCGGCGGGTCCACCGTGTGGGACGATCGCTTCGACACGGATCAGGCGGCACTCGATGTTGCGTTGGAAGCGATCGAGCAAGACGGCATCGAGAGCTTCACGGTGCCACCCGAGTCGGTCGCTCCTCGGCCCATGTGAGGAGCTCGTGGAGTGCGGGCTCCTGCAAGCTTGGCCAGCGACTCGTTCAGAGGTTCGCGCTGCACCGGTCCGATTAGCAGCTCGCGCGCCTTGGTCCTGCCGCGCCACCACTCACCGAGCACCACCGTGGGCACGACGATGCGCACGCTGTCGGCGCGCGCGAGCTTTGCCTGGCGCGGCGCGTGATAGAGCGCGCCGGCCCAAGCACTTGGCTCACTCACGCGTGGTCGTCGTCCCGCTGTGTCCGCCGGTCGCCAACGGGGACGAGACCGACCCGTGCCGACCAACCGCGAGCGAACTACCGGGCGTGCCTGAGCACAATCCGGCGCCCCACCAGGATATGCGCATCAGCGGGGGCTAGCTGGACTCACGAGCGGACGCACCAGTCGATACTCGACGAACGCGAGGGTCCCCACGAAAGCGCCTTCGAAGGCGACGTGCATCAGCCCGTATCGACTCGCCGACGTCCAGCGCGCGACGACGATGCCCGCACAGACCACGGCCCATGCGGCGTTCGCGAGCACCAGCACGTCGATCGCGACACGGTGCAGAGCCGAGGCGCGCGAGGCGCGTAGGGCCAGGGATCCCGCGTACGCGCCGTAGCAGAGGTTCACGACGCCGAGGAAGGTCACGAAGGCGGGCTCGATCCCATGCAGCGGGGCGAGCCACTGGCGCAGCGCGAGCACGGTGATGCCGGCGCCGGTGGCCGCTGCACCGTCGACCCACAAGACGACACGCGCGCGTCGATCGAGCTGCACACTGCACCTCACTCCGTAGTGATCCGCTGCGAGACTGGTATGCGCGGCCGCGCGAGGTCGCCAACCGTGCCGAAGTGTAGTTGCTATGGCAACGATCGCGAAGGTCTAGCGACCATCTCGCAGATTCATGAGAGACATCTGTCTTCATAGTTAGACGGGCGCAAAGTTCATTCTCTGGAGGCCCAAGGGAGGCAAACATGAGTGGTCTTTCGGTAGTGAGAGAAGACTATGTTCGACTTCGCGAAGCGCTTTGGCGCGATCTACACCCCGCCCTACGAGAAGGACCGGCTGGTGGAGGTGGACGGCGAGCGCGGCCTGCACATCATCAGCGCCAACCCGAACCAGCGTGAGCTGTACGAAGCGCAGCGGCGCCCCGGCCTCGTCTACGACGGCTATCACTCGGACACCAACTGGCGCATCGTGCCGAGTTGGGGCGCGATCCTGCGCGCGGTCGACGTGTCGAAGGTCGGCGGCGACACGATCTGGGTCGATGCCGCAAAGGCCTACCGCGAGCTGTCCGAGGACCTGAAGCAGCGCCTCGAAGGGCTGCACGCGATCGTGGACTTCCGCGCTTCTCTGCAGCGCGCGGGCCACGACTATCCGCTGGTGGCGCATCCCATCGTACGCACGCACCGCGAGACGGGCGAGAAGATCCTGTGGGTCGACTTCGGCAAGCACGCGCAGATCGTCGGCGTGTCGGAGGCCGAGAACCGCGAGCTGCTCACGCTGATCCTCGACAAGTATCGCAAGTCGGAGAACCAGGTGCGCTTCCACTGGAAGCCGGGCTCGATCGCGGTCTGGGACAACCGCGCGGCCGTGCACCGCGCCGTGCACGACTACGGCGACTACCCGCGCAAGCTGGAGCGCGTGCTGATCGACGACGAGCCGCTCTGGCGCGATCTCTGAGCGCGGCTCAGCGGCCGCCCGCGACACGCAGCACGGTGCCGCTGACGTAGCTCGCCGCCTCCGAGAGCAGCCAGAGCACGGACTCCGCGACTTCATCCGGCGTCGCAGCTCTCCCGAATGGGATCTGCGGCGCCATTCGGGCGACACGCGCCGGTTCGCCGGTCGAGAGCGCATGAAGCTCGGTGTCCGTCAGGCCAGGCGCGACGGCATTCACGCGAAGGTTCGAGCCGGCGACTTCCTTGGCCAGGCCGATCGTCAGGCTGTCGATGGCTCCTTTGCTCGCCGCATACCAGACGAACTCGCCCGGGCTGCCGAGCGTCGCGGCTCCCGAGGAGAGCAGCACGATCGCGCCGCCTCGCATACGCCGCACAGCCTCTCGACAACACAACAGCGAGCCCAGCACGTTGATCTCGAGCACCTCTCGGATGATCGCTGGAGACGTGTCCGCAAGCGTAGAAGCTCGTCCGGTCACGCCCGCGGAGCAGACCAACGACGTGACAGGTCCGAGCTCTCGCTCGACCTGGTCGAAGAGCAGCTCGACCTGCGCGGGGTCTCGCACGTCGACGCGCACGGTGAGCGCACGGGCTCCCTTCGCGCGCGCGTGGGCTGCCACGGCCTCCGCGCGGTCGGACTGTTCGCGGAAGCCGACGGCGACGTCGTAGCCACGCTCTGCCGCGAGCCCGGCGACCGCCGCGCCGATCCCGCGCGCGCCGCCTGTGATGACCAAGGTCTTTCGGGATGGGAGCATGCGCAGAACGTGTCATGTCGCACGAGGGTCAGCCCGAGCCTGGTTCAGACGCGGAGCAAGCGCCGTCGGCGATGCACTGGCGGTTGCCGCTGGCCTGCGAGTACGCGATGCCTTCACGAACTGGTCCTGGCTCAGGCCGTACAGCCGACCCACGGCGCCCACGACGCCGAAGATGCCGAACACGACGTGCGGTGCCATCCGAAGTCGCGCGTCGGCGCGAGCGCGAGCCGCACCGCGATGTCGAGCCCTACCGCGGTGGCCGCGACGTAGTCCTGCCCGCTCACGCCGCCCAGCTCGTCCGCCACGGCGAGCGCCGCGCTGTGCACGTGGGCGCCCGCGTGCATGCCACCGCCGTCGTCGAGCGTGTCATCGTAGTCGAGCGCGTGGCCCGCCGTGGCGTTGAGCTGCGCCGCGATGATCGCGGGGAAGCGCTCGCTGCTGGCAAAGCGCTGCGCCGGTCCAGGACGAGCTTGGGCACAGCGCACCTGCGCGAGCTCCGCCACGCCCGGTGCGCGCGTGCCGCCGATGATGGCTGCGAGCCCATCGACCAGATCGAGCGCGAGGTGGTCGCGCACGGGTTCGTCCACGCGGTCGGCAGGGAAGTTTGCCGCATGCGCGGCGAGGTGCTGGGCGAGATCGGTCATCTCGCTGTGTTCACCAGAGCTTGCCGATCAGTTCAAGACAATAGCGTCATGTCTTGTAGAGTGCCGCCGGAGGGAGATCAAATGACCGAGCGTTTAGTCGACTTGTTGGGGGCTCTGCACGCAGAACGCCTCAAGACCTGGCCTGCCGAGCAGCTGCAGCGGAACATCGATCAGAGGCGGATCAACGAAGAGCGCTTCGACCTCGCTACGGCGCCGAAGCCGGGCCAGAAGATCGAGCCGTTCGAGCTCCAGAGCACCGATGGCAGCACGCTGCGCTCGCAGGACCTGGTCAAGAACGGCCCCGCGGTGCTGGTGTTCTTCCGGCACGAGAGCTGCCCGGCCTGCAACATCGCGTTGCCGTACTACGACCGCAACCTGTGGCCCACGCTCTCGAAGCTCGGCATCCCGCTGGTAGCGATCAGCCCACAGATCCCGGGCTCGCTGCGCAACGTCAAGAACCGCCACAACTTCGCGTTCCACGTGGCGTCGGACACCGGCGCGAGCCTGGGCCGCCGCTTTGGGCTCACGTTCAAGTCGGAGGGCGAGCCCAAGCCCGAGCAGGTCGCGCAGGGCCTGGCCGAGCTGTTCCAGCCCACGGTGGTCGTGCTCGATGCGAACCACGTGGTGCGCTTCATCGACGTGACCCCGAACTGGATGGCGCGCACCGAGGCCGAGCCCGTGCTCGAGGCCGTGCGGTCGCTGGGGGAGAAGCGCCGCGCCCCAGCGGAGCTCACACCCACGAGCATCTGAATACGCAGCGCTTGGCGAAGCCGCTCGAGTTCGCGATCCGCACGACCACGGACCGGCCGGCGCCGAGCTTGATCACCGTGCCCACCACACCGCAGAACGCCGCACGAAAGTAGGCGTACTCGCAGAGCGGGAGCACGCGCATGTCGACGGTGATGTCCTTGGGGCCCACCTTGTTGACCTGCATCGAGCCGCCCAGCAGCAGTCGCTCGCGCAGGCGCCCGAACTGCGGGATCATCACCCACGGCGTCAGGCCGATCGCGCGCGCCCGGCGCACCAGCGTGCCGATGAACGCACCCTGGATGCGGTCGCCGACCGCTTCGCCGATCGAGAGCAGCTCGTCGGCGCCGAGCTCCAGCGCGTCGCAGGCAGCGTAGTGGGCGTGCGCGAGCGTGGGGTTGAGCCACTCCGGCGCGAGCGACTCCAGCAAGCTCGCCTTGCATGCCGGGTCCACGAGCTGAAGGTAGCGCTCGAAGTGCCCGCGCACGCGCAGGGTGTGGAGCGAGGACTGGATCAGTGTGCTCCGTACCCCAGTTAGGGGTGAGATGACGGTGGCGACAGGGATCAGTACCTCTTCGGTCACCGCCCGATCATATCAACTCGGCGGCGTCACGAGTGCGCGCAGCACACCTTACGCGAGGCCGAGGTTGCCGCGGAACGTGGTGCTCTCGTACTCCCTGCGGAAGCGGCCGCGCTGCTGGAGCTCGGGCACCAGCCAGTCGACCAGGTGCTCCAGGCCGTCGACGAAGCGGTCGATGTTGAAGTTGAAGCCGTCGCAGGCGTCTTCATCGACCCAACCGAGCAAGTCATCGGCAACCTGCGCGGGCGTGCCGACCACGACGCGGTGACCGCCGGTGACGTGGTTGAGCAGCACCTGCTTGGTGGTGAGCTTCTTCGCCTTGGCGTCCTCGACCAGCTTGGCGCGCCGAATGATCAGCGTGTCTCGCTGCGGGTCGTCGAGTGGGATCTCGTCGTATGGCAGCGGCTTCGACAGATCGAGGATCGAGGCATCGACGCCGAGCTGCTCGGCGAGCCGGCCCTTGATGTGCTCGAGGTCGAGCAGCTCGTCGAGCTCGGCCTTGCGCGCGTGCGCCTCGGCCTCCGTCGCACCGAGCACGGGGTACACGCCGGGTACGACGATCAGCTTCTCTGGGTCGCGCTTCCAGGTCTGCGCAGCGAGCCGCTTGACGTCGCTGTAGAACTCCTGCGACTGCCCCTTGAGCCAGTGGCTCGTGAACAACGCATCGGCCCACTTGCTGCCGAACTGCTTGCTGAGCGCGGACGCGCCAGCCTGCAGCAACA
>DASUME010000235.1:0-2092 GCA_036277895.1 Polyangiales bacterium | reverse complement strand
CTCCGGATACTTGAACGCGACGAAAGGCATGTAGTCGTCACGCGGGCTTGCGGTGGAGACGAGCTCGATGTTGTAGACGCGCGTCTGACCGTGAACGATCAGGTTCGTGCTGGCGTTCGGCACGAGCGGCTTCACGACGAGATGCGGTGTGGTGCTCGTCCCGGCGATCGTGAGCTCCCATTCGCCTTGCTCATCGCTCCCGTTCCCGAGCGCCGAGTTGTGGATCATCTCGCCCTCTTCGAGCTCGATGTCGCACACGTGCTTGGGCGCGCAGATCACCCGTGGGCTCCCGTTGAAGGGCAAGAGGATGCGCCCGTCTCGCCCGCGCTCGGGAGCACGGGCGTGCTCGCCCGTACGGTACTCGCGAGCCTGCTCCAACGCGATCTTGTCGACCCGGCGCAGCTCCACCTCGCGGTCCACATCCAGCCAGCGCTGCCGTTGCATCGACTCGATCTGAGAGATGTCGATGCCGGACGGAAGCTCTGAATCCTCCGCGCGAACAGGAACCGTGGCGCAGGATGCCGCGACAACAACCACGGTCTGATAGATGGTCTTCGGCGTCATTGTCCGGCCTTCAGGTACGACAGATGGGTGATGAAGAAGCCCTCGGGGTTGGCGCGAAGATCGTCCTCGGTCTGGACCTTGCCGAAGGAAACGCGGACGGTGCCGGCGTACACGACCTCTTCGGCTTGCGACTGATGACGGCGGCGTGTGCGCTCAAGCCAACGCACGTTGTAGGCCGCACTGCTCGGATCACGCGCAGCGCCCTCGCGAGTGCCGTTCAACGGCGACACGTCGACGTTCACGACCTCCGTCGTCGCCGTTTCGAGGCGTCGCTTGTCGATGTCCGCGTAGTGCAGCAACACCTTCTCGGCCGCGTCGGAGCCTTGGGCGACGCGCGCAAACACCCAATCGCGATACGGCTCGTCGACCTGGCGCTCGGCCGCGACGTGACGGAAGTGCCCGACCCACTCGCTCAGCAAGCCGATGGTGAGGTCTTCGCCGGGCATGACGACCTTCTCTGCGGGGTGCACGGACACGGTTTGGTTGACGCAATCGCGATTGATCACGAACGGGATGGCGCGAGGCGTCTTGGCCATCTGCGCATGCTCGTAGGCCTGGTAGAGATTGCTCACGAGCAAACCTGCGACCAGCACATGCGAGAGATGAAGGCGCTTGGTGAGCGTGCCCGTGACCGAGGCATCGCTAAGCGCTCCCTGCAGAAACGGCGAGCGGGTCGCGGTCGCGCGCGCTGCGGCGAGATCCTGCTCGGCGTCGGCGAACGAGACTCCCGCACCCGCATGCGCAGGATCGCTTGGCGCCTGCAGCGCGGCCATCGCCTCGCGCAGGGGGGGCGGCTCGGAAGGCGTGCTCTTGTGCAGAATGCCAAAGAGAGACCCGGCACTGGCGGGCAGGCGCGGCTTCATCCGAGTCCTCCATCACGGTTCGACTGGCGCAGCGCGTCCGCGAGCGCCTCCTTGGCCTGCCCACGCCGCGGCTGTTCGGCGCGAGGGCGCTGCCCTCCTGGTTGTCCCACCACCGCACCTCGCTTCTCTTCTCCCCCGCTAGCTGGCGACTTTGATTCTCCTGCCTGGGCGTGCGCCGCACGTGACGGCGCAGCAGTGCGCGGCGGCGCCTCCGAGGGGCCACGGCTCTGCGCATGCGATGCACGATGGCTGTTGCTCTCGGCGTCAGGGCGGGTCCCGCCGGGTGCAGGCGTCGTGGTGGGGCCCGACGTCTGCCCCATCGAGTCGCGGCCGCTCGACAGCGAGGAGTGCGACGGCCCGCTACCGGAGCGTGCGGTAGCTTGCGCGTTCTGCGCATGGAGTGCGCTGGCGGGGAAGGACGATGGCTGCGCTAACGCCTGCGGCGTACTGCTGCGATCGCTTGGTGCGCTGCCTCGAACGTTCGACGCTGCGGGCCCTACGCTCTGTCGGGCGGGTGCGTGTGCGCCAGATCCGCTCTTGGTTGCACCCGCGTTCGGCGAGCTGGCTTCAATCGCGATCGGCATCGCGCCGCCAGGCCGTCCCGACGGCATATGGGCGAGTTCGGCGGCGATCGACGCGAACTTCACGTCAGCTTGCGCCGTGCT
>DASUME010000234.1:0-5774 GCA_036277895.1 Polyangiales bacterium | reverse complement strand
CGGGCTGGCGCAAGTCTCGGATACGGGCGCGATCGAGGCGGCCGTGCGCGAGGTCGTGGCGGCGAACGCGAAGCAGGTGGCGCAGTACAAGGGCGGCAACGAGAAGATCTTCGGCTTCTTCGTGGGCCAGATCATGCGCGCGACCAAGGGCTCCGCGAACCCGGGGCTGGTCAACGAAGTCTTGAAGAAGGTCCTGGAGGAAGCTTGAAACTGCTGTCGCGAGAGCCGCTGTCGGAGGCTGATTACTTCGCGGTCGAGTACGACCCGGAGACGCACGAAGTGGTGATGCTCGATCAGCGCCGGCTGCCCGGCGAGGTCGTCTACCATCGCTACCAGAAGCCGGATCAGGTCGCGGTCGCGATCCGCGACATGGTCGTGCGCGGTGCGCCGGCGATCGGCATCTCTGCGGCCTACGCGCTCGCGCAGCAGTCGCACCTCGAGCGCGGTGACGCGCGCGCGTTCCTGCTCGCCAACGGCATCGCGGGGCGCGTGCTCGGAAACACGAGGCCGACGGCCGTGAACCTGGCCTGGGCGATCGGGCGCATGGCAGGGGTCGCGGGCGGCATTGCGCAGCTCGGTCCGGAAGAGCGCTCCCGCGCGATGCTCAAGGTGGCCGAGGACATCCATCGCGAAGACGTCGCGGCATGCCGCAAGATGGGCGCGTTGGGGGCCGAGATGGTGCCGGACGGCGCGACCATCCTCACGCACTGCAACGCGGGCGCGCTCGCGACCGGTGGGTACGGCACCGCGCTCGGCGTGATCCGCGCCGCGCACGCGCAGGGCAAGCGCATCAAGGTGCTCGCCGACGAGACGCGGCCGTACCTACAGGGCGCACGCCTGACCGCGTGGGAGCTCGCGCGCGACGGCATCCCGGTCGAGGTGATCACGGACAACATGGCCGCGCACTTCTTCCAGCGCGGCGAGATCAACTTCGTCGTCGTCGGCAGCGATCGCATCGCGCGCAACGGCGACGTCGCGAACAAGATCGGTACCTACGGCGTGGCCGTGCTCGCGCGCGCGCACGACGTGCCGTTCACGGTCGCGGCCCCGTGGAGCACCGTCGATCTCAACACGCCCAACGGCAAGGGCATCCCGATCGAAGAGCGCTCGCACGAGGAAGTGTCGCGCATCGGTGGGCTGACCATCGTCGGCGAGGGCATCGGCGTGCGCCACCCCGCGTTCGACGTCACGCCCGCCGCGCTGGTCGACGCGGTGTTCACCGAGCGCGGTGCGTTCTACCCACGCAAGGGCGAGACGCCGGAGAGCCTCTGACGCTCAGGGGGTGAGCTGCTTCTTCAGCACCTTGCCGAGCGCGTTGCGCGGTAGCTCGCTCACGAAGCGCACCTCGCGTGGGCGCTTGTGCTTGGCCAGCAGGTTCGCGACGTGATCGATCAGCACCTGCGCGCCGAGGGGCTCGCGGCTCACCACGTACGCGACGATGCGCTCGCCGAGGTCCTCGTCGGGCGCCCCGATCACGGCCACCTCGCTCACGCCAGGATGCTCCAGCAGCGCGGCTTCGACTTCGCCCGCGCCGACCTTGAAGCCGCCGGTCTTTATCAGGTCGGTCGCCTTGCGGCCGACGATGCGCAGGTAGCCGTCCGGTGCGAGCGTGCCCAGATCGCCGGTGTGGAACCAGCCCTCGGCGTCGAGCACGGCGAGCGTGGACTCGGGGCGGTTGAGGTACCCGACGAACACGTTCGGACCGCGCACCGCGATCTCCCCGATGGTCGCGTCGTCGTGGGCTTCGATCGTGGCGCGCTCGTCGTCGACGAGCTTGATCTCGACCTCGTGCAGGGGCACGCCGACGTAGCCCGCGCGGCGTTCTCCGTCGTGGCGCACGGCCGAGTTCACGAGCGTCTCGCTGAGCCCGTAGCGCTCGCACACGCGCTGTCCGGTGACGGCCTCGATGCGCGCGTGCTCGCGCGCGGGCAAGGCCGCCGAGCCCGAGACCAGCAGGCGCGCGGAGGCCAGGCCGGTGCGCACGGCCGCGTCTCTCTCAGCTGCGTCGATCAGGCGCCGGTACATCGTGGGCACCGCGTAGAGCACACGGTCGTCGCCCTGCAGCGCGGCGGCGACCGCCTCGGGCGTGAACTTGGGCACGAGCTCCAGGCACGCGCCCACGCGCATCGCACCGAACAAGCCGAACACCAGGCCGTGGGCGTGGAACAGGGGCAGCGCGTGCACGATGGTGGTGCTCTCGCGCAGCGCCCACGCATCTTGCAGGCCGTCCAGGCAGGCGCTGAGGTTGCGGGCGCTGAGCACGGCGCCCTTGGGCGCGCCGGTGGTGCCGGACGTGTAGAGCACCAGCAGCGGCTCGTCGGGCCGGCGCGTCTCGCCGATGCGCGCGGTCACCAGCGAGCGCTGTGGCGTGAGGAAGCCGCGCACCGGGATGTGGGGGGTGCGCTTGGCGTCCTGCTCCGGAAACGCCGAGAAGATCGCGCGCGGCTTGGCGTCGTTCAGGATGTGGGCGAGCTCTTTCTCCCCGAGCCCCGGGTTGAGTGGCACCGTGGTCACGCCCGCCGCGACCGCGCCGATCAGCGTCAGCATCGTGTTCAGGTCCTGGTGCGCCCAGACCGCGATCCGATCGTTGCGCCCGATGAAGAACTCGGCCAGGGCGCGCCGAAACAGCGCGCACGCGGTGGCGAGGCCGGTGTAGTCGAGGGTCTGGTCGCCGCAGCGGAGCGCGTCGCGCGCGGGGGGCGGCGTGGCCTCGGCCTCGGCCTCGATACGCGGGAACAAGGGCAGGGCAGGCTGACGCATCGCCTGCAGTGTAGCCGCGCGGTTCGCCTGTGCGCGTCTCGCCGCGAACGCGAGCGTTTTTCGGTAGCATGCTACGAGTGAGGAGGATGGGCGGGCGCGGCATCAGCTTGGTCTTGGCGGCACTGCTGGCAGCGGGGAGTGCGCGTGCGCTCGGCCCGGGGGACGGCATCGAGGTGCGGCGCGTGAAGGTCGGCACGGACGAGGGCGCCCCGCGCGAGCGCGCCGCCGAGCGCCTGGCCTGGGAGGTCCGCAAGCGCACCAGCATCGAGACCGTGCTCGCGCCCGGCAGCACGCGCTTCGACGACCTCAGCATCTTCCGCACGCCGCTGCTCTACTGGAGCTCCGATCGCGGCTTCGACCCGCTCAGCGACAAGGAGCTGACCGGCTTGCGCCGCTTCGTCGAGTACGGCGGCTTCGTGATCATCGACGACGCGGCCCCCGAGACGGGCAGCTTCGACGCCAGCGTGCGGCGCGACCTCGCGCGTGCGTTTCCGAGCGAGCGGCTGGAGCGGCTGCCCGCGTCGCACACCGTGCTGCGCAGCTTCTACCTGATCGATGGCGACGCGCCGCTGGAGGGCGTGATGCACGCCGGACGCGCGGCGATCGTGTACACGCGTCAGGATCTCGGCGGCTCCTGGATCACCGAGGAGCGCACGGAGAGCGCGTTCGGGCGGAGCGATCTCGGCGGCGAGCAGCGCGAGCGCGCCACGCGGCTGGGCGTGAACCTGGTGATGTACGCGCTCTGCCTCGACTACAAGGACGATCAGGTGCACGCGCCGTTCATCCTGCGCCGGCGAGCGGGGCGCCCGTGAGAGCGTGAACGCGCGCGTCGTGACGGACTGGCAGATCGGGTGGGGCGTGCCGGGCGGCTTGCCGGTGGCGATCGCCTTTGGCGTGGCGCTGCTCGTGCTCGGCGTGCTGGGCTCGCGCGTCTCCCTGCCGTGGCCGCGCAAGCTCGGGCTGCTGACGTTGCGCTGGCTGAGCGTGCTGGCAGCGTTCGTGCTCGGTTCGCAGCCCACGTTCTGGGCGGAGCGCAGGCGCGCCGAGCCCGGCCAGCTGGCGGTGCTGCTCGACATCTCGCGCAGCATGGGCATCGAGACCGACGGCGCCACGCGCGCACAGCGCTTGGCGGACGCGGTGCAGCGGCTCGGCAATGCACCCAACGCGCGCTGGTACGCGCTCGGCGAGCAGCTGACGCCGATCGACCCGGCCAAGATCCCGCCGCCGCTCGCCTCGGGAAGCGCGATCCTGCCGCGCCTCGGCGAGCTCGCGCGCAACGAGGACCTCGGCGCGGTGCTGGTGCTGAGCGACGGCGCGGACACCAGCGGGCAGCCGGTGCCGAGCACGCTCACCACGCGCGTGCACACCGTGTTCGTCTCGGACGCACGCGCGCTGCGCGACGACGCGATCGCGGAGGTGCACGCGGACGCGGTCGCGTTCCTGCACGGCGAGGCCAAGCTGCACGCCACCCTGACCAGCAGCGGCTTCGGCGATCGCGATCTGGAGATCACGCTCGAGCGCGCGGGCAAGACGCTCGCCACGCGCATGGTGCACGTGCCGCAGGGTGGGCAGCAGTCGATCGAGATCGGCTTCGTGCCCGAGGCGCTCGGCCGCGAGGCCTACACGCTGAAGGTCGAGCGCGATGCCGACGACGACGTACCCGAGAACAACGAGCGCCCGTTCCTGGTGCGCGTGGTGCGCGACCGGCTGCGCGTCTTGCACGTCTCCGGTCGCCCGAGCTGGGATCAACGTTTCCTGCGCGGCTTCCTCAAGCGCGACCCGTCGATCGACCTGATCTCGTTCTTCATCTTGCGTAGCGTGCACGACCTCACGATGTCGGATCCGAGTGAGCTGGCGCTGATCCCGTTCCCCACCGACGAGCTGTTCCGCCAGCACCTGACCAGCTTCGATCTGATCCTGCTGCAAGACTTCGACTACGCGCCGTACCAGATGGCGCCGTACCTGCCGCTGATCCGCGACTACGTGCGCCAAGGCGGCGGGCTGGCGATGGTCGGTGGCTCGCTGAGCTTCGACGGCGGTGGCTACGGCGAGACCGCGCTGGCCGAGGTGCTGCCGATCAAGATGCGCCCCACACGCTCGGACGGCGCGCAGGTGGTGGAGGGCGCGTTCTCGCCCGAGCCGGCGCCGGCGCTCGTGCATCACCCGCTGCTGGAGCTGTACCCCGATGCGTCGCAGACGCTGGCGGCGTTCCGCGCGCTGGAGCCGCTGCTCGGCGCCAACGATCTGCTCGGCGTTCGCGAGGGAGGGATCGCGTTGCTGGAGCACCCGCGTGCGAAGACGCCCGGCGGCGAGCGCATGCCGGTGTTGAGCGTGGGCAGCTACGGCAGCGGGCGTGTGCTCGCCTTCGGCACGGACACCAGCTGGCACTGGAGCATGCCCACGGCAGGCCGTGGCGGAGATCCGTCGGCGTACGACCGCTTCTGGGATCGCGCGATCCGCTGGCTCACGCGCGACCCTTTGCTCGAGCCGTGCTCGCTCGCGAGCGATCGCGAGTCGTACGGGCCGAGCGGGCAGATCGCGATCACGGGGCTCGCGCGCGACGAAGCGTACCGGCCGATCCGCAACGCGGACCTCAAGCTCAGCCTGCTGACGGACGAGGACATCCCGCTGGTGACCGAGATCGTGCGCACCGACGACGCGGGCCGCCTGAGCGCGAGCTTGCCCGCGCCCGATCATCCGGGCGTCTACCGGCTGGCGCTGGTGCGCGACAAGAAGGAGCTCGCGCGCACGGCGCTGTTGGTCGAGCTCTCGGGCGTGGAGCTCGCGCGGCCGGCGCCGAACCCGAAGCTGCTGGAGCAGCTGGCCAAGCAGACGGGCGGTCGCCACGTCGCGCGCGCGGCGGACGCGCCCACGCTCGACAGCTTCGACGCCACCCGCAGCACCGCGCTCGGCATCGAGCGCCACGCGCCGTTCGGCGAGCCGCTGTGGGCGAGCGTGCTGTTCGCCGTGATCGCGATCGAGTGGATCGCACGCCGGCGCTGGGGCCAAAGCTA
>DASUME010000233.1:0-5811 GCA_036277895.1 Polyangiales bacterium | reverse complement strand
CATGACGGTCAGCGAGCTGGCCGCGGCGCCGGCGACGCCGAACGCGTCCGGTCGTGCGGCCGCGGTACGTTTTGGTCCCGAGGGCCAGACGTTCGACTCGCCGGCGCGCATCACGCTGCCGCTGCCCGAGGCGTCCAGCCGCTCGGCCTCGCGCACCAACGTCTACGTCTACACGCCGATGAGCGCGCGCTGGCAGCGTGTGCCGATGGTGGCGCTCGACCTCGCGAACGGGCTCGCCACCGCGCGCGCCTCGCACTTCTCGGTCTACGCGGCGATCGAGTCCAAGCTCGACCTCGCGCTCGCGGTCGCGCCCACGGCGGACGACAGCGCGTGTGCGAACGGCATCGCCGCGCAGGCGCACGTCGCGTCGCCGCTGGAGGAGCTGGAGCTGGCGTCGCTCAACAACTTGCCCGCGTCGCTGCGCGCGAGCGTACCGGACGAAGCTTCCGTTCAGGATCTGCTCGCGGTGCCTGGCTTCACGGGCAGCGTGCGCGCGGTGCAGGTGTTCGAGCTCGTGCAGCGGGCGGACGACAGCGAGGTGGTGCTGGAGACGCAGATCGTCGCGACCACGCTCTACCTGGCGCCGGACGGCAGCGCGCGACTCACGCACAGCGACGCGCTCGGCAACGTGCTGGGCTCCGTGTCGTACCCGCAGGCGCTGCCGAAGCTCGACGAGATCGCCGAGCGTGTGCGCGGCGGTGCCACCGCCGTCGAGTTCGACACCTTGCCGGCCGAGGACCTCGCCGTGGGCGCGCGGCTGCACCTGATCTACTTCCCGGGCGACGCGGCGGACGAGCCGGTGAACGCCGACGATCTCGGCCTCGCCGCGGTCGAGCGCGCGCCACGCGCGGTGATCGACGACAGCCTGGACGACGGCGACTGCGACGGTGTGCTCGATGCCTTCGACGGCAGCGACGATCGCCTGGTCGCGGCCGTCGAAGCCAGCCCGCGCGCGGTGATCAGCGCGCTCGCCGGCAGCGAGGTAACGCTGCAGGCGCGCGTGCTGCACGGCACGCCCAGCTCCGAGACATGGACCGTGATCGCGGGGGACGGAGCCACGCTGGAAGGGGTGGGCGAGCTGCGCGCGTTCAAGGCGAGTGAGGCCGATCGCTACCTGGTCAGCTACCGCGCGCTGGTGGGACCGCTGACGCTGGAGCACGTGTTCGCGATCGACGTCGATCAGGCGCCGGCCGACAACACGCCGCCCACCTGCCGTCCCACGCGCGATGCGGACGTGGGCCGCGTGGGTGATGCGTTCCCGCTCAGCGCGGTGCTGTTCGACGAAGAGACGCCGACCAGCGCACTGCAGGTGCAGTGGGGCCTGCTCGACGCCGACCAGCTGGTGGCCAACGCCGCCATTCGAGAGCACCCGGGCAAGGCACTGTTCGCGCCGCTCGACGCGGGCAACTACGTGGTCGCCTGCCGCGCGTTCGACGGTGCGGTGTGGGGACCGATCGGCAGCGTGAAGGTGTCCGTGGTGCCGCGCGGACAGAACCGTGCGCCGAGCGATCTCACGCTCTCGCCCGCGGTCAGCGTGGCCAAGGTGGGCGACACGCTGAAGTTTCACGCCAGCGCGCGCGACGCCGACGGCGACCCGCTGCTGTTCACCTGGTACGTCGACGGCAGCCCGCGCAACGGCAAGACCGCCGGCAGCGAGAGCGAGCTGACCTACTCAGCCACCGCCGCGGGCGTCGTGAAGGTCAGCGTCGAAGTGTTGGACACGGATCCCAACCTCGACCCGCGCGTGAGCGCGTCCGTGCGCGTGATCGTGGGCGCAGAGCCGACCACTACGGTCGACGCCGATCGAGATGGCTGGAACGCGGGCACCGGGCCCGCCGCCGACTGCAACGATGCCGACGCGAGCGTGCACCCGGGCGCGACCGACGCCTGCGGCGACGAGCTCGACAGCGACTGCGACGGCGTGATCCGCAAGGAGGACTGCGACGACGACGGGTACACCGTCGCGCGCGGCGACTGCAACGACGCCGACCCGAAGATCAATCCGGGCGTGCGCGAGCTGTGCGACGGCGTCGACAACAACTGCGAACAAGGCGTCGACGAGGGCTTCGCGGTGGGCGCGGCGTGCACGAGCGGCACCGGCGCCTGCGCGACCACGGGCAAGCTCTCGTGCGCGAGCGACGGCCTGTCTGCTCTTTGCAGCGCGAAGCCGCTCAGCCCGCAGGCCGAGCTCTGCGACGGCATCGACAACGACTGCGACGGCACCCTCGACGAGGGCGCGTGCGCGGTCGACGCGGGTGTGGCCCCGGTCGACGCGGGCTCAACGACCGTCGACGCGACGGTGGGCGCTTGCGTTCCCGCCTCGGAGAAATGCAACCAGCTCGACGACGACTGCAACGGCCAGATCGACGACATCGAAGCGAAGCAGTGCAACACCGGCCTGCCTGGCGCGTGCGCAGCGGGCAACTACGGCTGCACCGCAAACGGTCAGGCGTGCATCCCGCAGACGTACGGCAAGTCCGAGACCTGCAACCAGATCGACGACGACTGCAACGGCAAGGTGGACGACGGCATCTCCTGCATGTGCAGCCCGACGTTCGGGGAGATCTGCGGCGACAACCTCGACAACGACTGCGACGGCAAGGTCGACGAAGACTGCACGCAGACCTGCACGCCGGGCGCGCAGGAGTACTGCTTCAACGCGGTCGACGACGACTGCGACGGCAAGATCGACGATCAAGACTCCGACTGCTGCGTCAGCCAGGGCGCGGAGGACTGCAAGGACGGCAAGGACAACGACTGCGACCTGTACATCGACGACAAGGACACCGACTGCGCGGCAGGGGTGCCGGCGGACAACTGCGCCAACCCGGGCACGATCCAGCTCGGCCAGTGGAAGACCGGCTACTTCGACGGCGCGAAGCCGGACCTCGCGAGCAGCTGCCTCACCGGTCGCACGGACCTCGTGTACGCCTTCAGCGTCAAGGACGAGGGCGAGTACGTGCTGACCGCGGACGCGCCGTCGCCGTTTGCCTGGTCGATCCAGCAGGGCGCGTGCGACGCGAACAAGGTCTCGCTGAACGAGCTGTCGTGCAACAAGCCGGCGCGGCTCCAGCCCGGCAACTACTTCCTGATCATCGAGGGCGCCGACAAGGGTGCGTTCTCGATCTACCTGAGTCAGCCGATCCCGAAGTAGCTAGCGCGCCTTCATGTTGGCGGCCGCGCGCCGCATCAGCGCGGGCGCGTAGCGGTTGAGGTAGACGCCGAGGCTCTCCCACTTGGCGGGGTAGACCTCGGCGCGGCCGCGCTCGAGCGCACGCAGCGTGAGGCGCGCGCACTCCCCGGGGCTCAGGCCCGCGCGTGAGCCGGCCTCGTTCACGCCGTGCGCGCTGCCGTCTGCGCTCAGCGCCTGCTGCGAGAACTCGCTGTCGATGTGGCCGGGACAGACCAGCAGCACGCTCAGCCCGTGCTCGTGCACCTCGGCGCGCAGCGCGTTGAAGTAGCCGTGCAGCGCGTGCTTGGAGGCGCAGTACCCCGCGCGGCGCTTCACCGACATCATGCCCAGCACGCTGCTGATGATCACGAACTCGCCCTGGTTGCGCGCGAGCATCGAGGGCAGGATCGCCTTGGTCAGCGCGACCGGTCCGAGGAAGTTGACCTCCATCAGGCGGCGCTCGACGTCGATGCTGCTCTCGTGCACGAGCCCGCGCTGGCCGATGCCCGCGTTGTGGATCATCACGTCGATCGCGCCCATACGCCGCAACGCTTCGCTGGCTCGCTCGGGGAGCGTTCCCGTCGCGGCCAGATCGAGCGGCAACACCTCGACGTTGGAGCGCCCCTGCGCGAGCACCTCGAGCCGGTCCGCACGGCGCGCGCTCAGCAACACGCGTGCGCCAGCGTCGAGGCACTGCTGCGCCAGCGCCGCGCCGAGGCCAGACGACGCACCCGTGATCCAGACGTTCTTGCCCGCGAGATCGACCATGGCTGTCGGTCTATCACCGATCGCTTGCGAAGGGGACTCGACCCCGCCAGGCTGGCCGCGTGGAACTTCCGATTCGACTGGCTGCCACCGTCGTCGTGCTGCGCGACTCCGCGCAGGGGCCCGAGGTCTTGCTCGTGCAGCGCGCCAACGAGCTGGCCTTTCACGGCGGTGCGTGGGTGTTCCCGGGCGGTCGCGTCGATCCGGAGGACTTTGCGGCCATCGGCGCGACGCCTTCCGAGACGTTGTCGGTCGAAGAAGCGCTGGAGGTGTCGCGGCACGCGGCGGTGCGCGAGGCGCGCGAGGAATCGGGGCTGACGCTCGATGCGGCGTCGCTGGTGCCGTTCTCGCACTGGACCACGCCGGTCGGGCGGTCGCGCCGCTTTGCGACCTGGTTCTTCGCGGTGGTGCTCGGTGGAGATGCGATCGACGTGGTGGTCGACGGCGGCGAGATCCGGGCACACCAGTGGGCGCGCGCTCGCGACGCGCTGAGCGCGTGCGATGCCGGCTCGCTGGTCTTGCCGGCGCCCACGTTCGTAACGCTGAGTCAGCTGTCGAAGTTCGCGTCGAGCGCGGAGTGGCTGACGGCGCTCGCGTCCGCCGAGCTGCCGGTTTACTTGCCGAAGCTGCACGTGCGCGCGGAGGGCGAGGTCACCGTGTACCAGGGCGACGTGGCCTACGAGGGCGGCGAGCTGGAGCAGGAAGGTCCGCGCCACCGCCTCAACATGTTGAAATCTGGCTGGTCCTACCTGCGCACCCCGCGCTGAGCAGAACGCGCTATCGTTCGCGTATGGGCCAGCTGCCGCCGCCGATGGACGACGAAGAGCGCGCCTTTCGCGCCTCGATCGGCCAGATGGTGGAGTGGTTCCGCGTCGAGCAGACCAGGGCGCTGCTGCGCGCGTTCTTGCCCGCGTTCGTGCTGATGCCGCTCGGCAGCTGCCTGGTCGGGGCGGCGCTGCTGGAGGCCGTGGTGCCACTCGTCTGGCAGGGCTACGTCACGCTGGCGGGCGTGCTGCTCACGGCCAGCGGGCCGATGTGGGCGATCGCGCAGTTGTTGCGGTCGATCCGGTCCGATCTGTACGTGGCCATCCGCGTCGATGGGCTGTGCGTGCGGCTCGACCCGGCGCAGGAAGAGCGTGTCTACGACTGGAACCGCGTGCTCGACGCCGAGTACGATGCGTCGGTTGGGGTGATCTCGGTGTCGTTGACCGACGCAGAGTCGTTCTCGATCGCGGGGAAGTTCTCGCAGCTGGGATTACCGGAGCTGTGCAGACGCATTCGAGATGCCAGGAGGCTCGCCGTTTGGAACCGCCTTACGCCCCGCTTCGATTTTTCCGACTCGTGAATCCAGCGCGAGGGTCGCGCGTCCGCGCCCGGAGGAGCTCACCATGATTCGCATCGCGTGCGTCGGCTTGCTGTTGGGGTTGAGCGCGACGGCGTTGGCAGACGGCAAGCGTGCACCGAAGCCCGCTGTCGAAGAGCCCGCGCCGGGGCAGGACCCGAACCAGTGCACGAAGGTCGAGGGCAGCGCGCGCTTCGTGGGCCTCGCCTACACGCACTCGATCACGCTGCGTAACGGCTGTGGGCGACCCGTCGCCTGTACGCTGTGGACCGACGTCGATCCGGAGCCCAAGCAGAGCGTGCAGGTCAAGCCCGGCGAGAGTGTCGAGGTGGTGACGCGGCGCGGCTCCCCGGCGCGCGAGCTGACGGCGTTCAAGGAATGCACGTTCCGGTGAAGCGTTCTCGCTTCGAGACGCAGTGCTAAGGTAGGCCGCCAAACTCTCTGGAGGAACGTTCATGCAGAAGGTACTCGCGCTTGGATTGTGTCTCGGCCTGCTCGGCGCCACTGGCTGTGCGCACAAGCCGAAGGCCGT
>DASUME010000232.1:0-7312 GCA_036277895.1 Polyangiales bacterium | reverse complement strand
TCGGCGCCACGCAGCCCGCGCGGGGCGGTCATCACGTAGCGGTCAGGCTTCACCTGCACCTCCACGCCCAGCTTCTGGAAGGCCTCGACATGCGTATCGAGCGGGCGCCGACCGATCTTGTCGCCCCCCGGCACGGACAGCTCGGCGCGACCCGCGCGCGCGAGCAGCGGGCCGGCGACCACGAACGAGGCGCGCATCTCGCGCGTGATCTCGAAGTTGGGCGTGGTCTTCTTCAGGTCGCGCGTCTGCAGCGTGAGCGTGCCGCGCGCCTTGCGCTCCACGCTGCAGCCGAGGTCCGCGAGCAGCTGCTGCATGGTGGCCACGTCGCGGATCTCCGGCACGTTCTGCAGCGTGACCGGGTCGTCCGTGAGCAGCGTGGCCGCGAGCAGCTTGAGCGCCGCGTTCTTGTTGCCCGCCACCGAGATCTCTCCCGAGAGCTGGCGCCCGCCTTCGATCACGAAGCTATCCACGTCGTTCTCCCCCTCGCGAAACCGTCTAGCGAAGCTCGGGCCAAGCGCATCTTTGCGCGAGTTTTCGGCACAGCAGCCACGACAAGCGTGGCTCAGTTGACACGAGCCCGTGTGCGTTGGCTAGCCTCAACGACCCGACAGGCCACGCACGCGCTGGAAGACGAGCTCCGGCAGGTTGCGCACGGCGAACATCACGGGCTGCCAGAAACGTGGCACGTACGCCTCGGCCTGCCCGCGCTCGATCACACGCACGATGCCGCGCGCCACGTCCGGCGCCCTGGCAAACAGCAGGTTCTTGGTGTGGCCGACCGTCATCGGCGTGTCGACCGGCCCGAGCTTGATCGTGTGCACCTGCACGCCGCTCGCGTAGAGCCGGCTGCGCACACCTTGTAGGTACGTGTTCAAGGCGCTCTTGGCCGCCGCGTAGGTGTAGTTGCGCGGGCGTCCACGATCCGCGGCCACGGTCGACAGCACCGCGAGCTGGCCACCCTTGCGCTGCTCGAAGTAGTTCGCGAGCGGGATCACCAGCGCCATCACGCTCAGGTAGTTGGTGCGCGCGATCTGCTCGGCCACCTCCACGCTCGACTCGCTCTCCAGCTGATCGCCGAGCAGGCCGTGTGCGATCACCGCGATGTCGATCCCGCCGAGCCCCTCGATCACCTCGCCCACGCACGTCTCCGCCGCCGACGTGTCGTCGAAGTCTTGCTGCGCGTAGCCGACCACGGAATCGCCGAGCGAGCCGACGAGCGCCTTCAGCTTCTGCGTGCTGCGCCCCACCAGGTAGAGCCGGTGTCCCTTGCTGGCATAGAAGCGCGCGAGCTCGGCCGCGATCGCCGAGGTGGCTCCGAAGATGGCGATCCGTGCTGGCATAGCCGAGTTGTAGCAGCTCGAAATGCCACGTACAGAGCGGCCATGCTCTGGCGTTTGCTCGCACTTCTGTGCCTGGCTGGCTGTGCCCCCGCAACCCGATGCCCCGCGCTGCCCGCGAGCCCCGAGCGCGCCCCTGTCCACGGGCTCACCAACATCCAGCGCACCATGCGCCTGCTCGCCGAGAGCACCGCGGCGCAGCCCAACCGCGTGCGTATCCTGTTCTACGGCCAGTCGATCACGCAGTCGGCGTGGTCGCGCAAGGTCGCCAGTGATCTGCATGCGAAGTATCCGGCCGCGCAGCTCGAGACGCAGAACCGCGCGCTCGGCGGCTTCTCATCCGAGCGCTTGCTGGAGACCGCGGACAGCGACCTCTACCCGTGGCAGCCCGACCTGGTCGTGTTTCACGTCTACGGCGCGCACGACAAGTACCAGCAGCTGATCGAGCGCATCCGCGCACGCACCTCGGCCGAGGTGCTGTTGCAGACCGATCACATCACGCGCGACGAAGAGCTCGACGAGCCGCGGTGCGGCAACCCGCCCGACGCCGCGCACTGGTCGGGCTTCATGAACCACTCGTTCTTGCCCAGCCTCGTCGCAAGCCAGCAGGTTGCACTGTGCGATCTGCGCGCGGCCTGGAAGGCGCACTTGCGCGCGGAGCACGTGCACGCCTCCACCCTGCTCGCGGATGCGATCCACCTCAACGCAGAGGGCGACCGCAAGATGGCGGCGCTGGTCGAGAGCTGCCTCGTGCGCGTTCCTTCGCTGACCTCGCCCGCCGAGCGCTGGGTCGAGTCTCTCGCTCCGGCCGCGCGCGTCGCGTTCCACGGCACGCGCCTCGACGTCACGGTCGCAGCGGGCAGCGGTTTCACACGCGTGCGCATCGACGGTGCGCCGCCCTCGTCGCTCGGCCTCGCGACGCTTGCGCGCGCGCACGTGGTGGGCGCGGACAAGTGGCCCCCGGTCCACGGCATCGCGAGCCAGTACCCGCTCACGCCCGAGCTGTTCACCTTCACGATGCGCCGCGACGGCCCGCGTTATCGCTTCACGTTGCGCGGCAGCGTCACGGGCGAGCTCGGCGAAGGCGCGACCGACGAGGCCTTCGCACGCACCCTCGTGATCGAGCCCACGGACTGGGACATCGACTACGCGTTCGAGCTGATGGGCCAGCCACCGCCCGCTGCCTTTCGGATCGAGCTGCGCGCCGAGCCGCATGCGATCGATCAGTTCGCAGCGGGCATGCAGCGGCGCACCCTCACCCTCGCGCAGGGCTTGGCTCCCGGCGAACACGTGGTGGAGCTGGAAGGCGACGCGCCGCTCTCTGCGCTGACGGCTTATCGCGCGGCCCGGGATCGTTGACGCCAGGGATCGTGCGACCGACGCAAGGTCGAGCTCGAGCTGTCACGCCAGCCGCAACACGGAACGCGCGCCTGCGGGTTAACGCGGCGGCCTCGCTGCGCGCACGGTGATATAGCTGCGCATGTCCCTCCATCAGACGCTGGCGTGCGTCGCGTTGGCCGCGCTCGGAGCGTGCTCGGATCCGAGCTACCGCATGCCGGCAGACGACGGCGTCGAGGGTGATGCGGGCGATGCGAGCACGTTTCCACTGCGAAACGACGATGCCGGCTCGGGCCGCGACGCAGCCAAAACCCCCACGGATTCGGCGGTCACCCCGCCAGCTCGCGACGCCGAAGTCGCCGATGCGAAGGTCGACGAGCCCGACGCGGAGGACGTCGGCCCCCGCACGCTGATCGTGCCGCCCTGGGCCGAGCGCATGCTCGGACCTTACGCCTCGCGCGCGTCTCTGTTCCGTCAGGACGAGTACGGCACCATCACGCGCGGCACGCTTATCCGACTGCATCAATTCGTGGTCGCCGAGGGCGGTCTCGTGGTGCGTTCCAAGCTCTGCCAGTACCGCGCGTCGACCACGCTCGCGGAGATCACGCTGCTCGATCCGACCGGAGCGCCGGAGCAGACGCAGAATGTGTTGTTCTCGGACGTCGAAGAGCGCTGGAGCACGGATGGCCCCCCGGTCCAGTACGGATTCACACGGGCACTGCCCAAGGTCTGCGAGGGCAAGGTCGGTGAGTCGGTGAACAAGCCGGCGACGCAGGTCTGGAACACGAGCGCCAAGTGTCGCTGCCCGGAAGTGGACGAAGAGCCGCTGCTGGACGACTGCCGCCTCCTGGACCCCGATCAAGACGGGCACCCGGGCTTCACCTTCCACCTGATGGGCACCGCGCTGATCGGCGAAGCAGACGTGTTCGGGGGCTACGAGTCCGCTTCGCAAGCCGTGAACGGCCAGCTGCGTGCGGACGGCACGATGCGTGCGAACGTGCGCGCGGCAGACGCCAACTACCAATTCGACTGTCAGCCCGCGGGTTGCACGAACATCGCCGTGCTCGGCAAGTGGTGTCCGTCGTCCATCAACACCATCGACTTCGTGCCGCTGACGGACGCCGCACCTTCCTGCGAGAGTGTGGTGGCCGAGCTCGGCACCCTGTTTCCAAGCGCGATCGCGGACTATCCACCCCGTTGTTTCCAGTAGCTTGGGGTGACGCCGGCTGCGTCTCTCGCTCACAGCGGCTAGACCGCCGCTTGGTCACGAAGGTGTGACCGAACAGTAGGCGGTCGTGATGAACAGACTTCGGCTCGCTTGCTTGGCGCTCGCCACCTCCCTCGGCTGCGGCGGCGAGGAACCCACTGCGGTCGACGACAGCGCGCAGCCCGCAGCCAACCTCGATGCGCGCGTGCAGTCGGACGCCTCCAGGCCGCTCGACGCCGCCGTGCGGCGCGATGCCGGGACCGCCGAGGGCGACGAGCGCGGGGCCGATGCGAGCGTGAACACGCCGGGCCCGCGTGCGCAGTCGTGTTACGGCCGCTGCGGCATGCCTGAGCTGCTCGCAGAGGGCGGCGAGTGCGCCTGTGATCCGGACTGCTTCGCGCGCGGCGACTGCTGCGCCGACAAGCACGAGTGGTGCGCCGTCAGCGCGCGCACGCCGCTGTGCACGCTCACCGGGCGCGAGATCGATCGCAGCGTGTACGGCTCGGACCTCGGCTGGGCGTTCGCGCACGACGGCAAGATCGAGGTGCTGTTCGGCGACACCTACGGCTCCGATGGCACGGACCCGTATCCCAACGACGACGCGCAGGCCACGCTGCCGCTCGAGCGCCCCGCGCTGCTGCCCGCGCAGCCGAGCGCGCCGGTTGCCTGCGGCAGCTTGCTGCAGCTCGACAAGAAGCCCGCGCTGCTCGGTGGCGACACGTTCGCGCCGATCCTGCTCTACGAGAACGGCCGCGCGCTGAGCTCATTCCTGGGCGAGACGCCGCTGACGGGCTTCAGCGATGGTACGCATGCGTACATGATCGCGCGACGCGGAGACACCATCGATCAGCCGATCTACATCGGCTACCGCGACCCGAGCGTCGCGCCGAACGTGAAGCCCGCGCGCACCGTCTATCGCTCGGCCCTCAAGGCGGACCTGCCGCACTTCCGCAACCCCGCCGCGGTCACGGTCGCGCACTACGATGCGGCAGACGCGAGCGCGAACGACTGGGGCGCAGGCGCGCACACGCTGTTCCTGTTCGGACGCGGCGACTTTGGGGGTCCGGCCGCCAAGGATGTCTACCTCGCGCACCACCGTCTGCCGCTGGTGCGAGACGACGGCAGCCTGGACTGGACTCCGTCTTACTTTGCCGGTCTGACTCCAGACGGTCCGCGGTGGACCGAGGACGCCAACAAGGCCCAGCCCATCCTGAGCAACGACTTCCAGCGCACGATGCAGTTCGACGTGGCGTGGATCCCCGCGCTGCAGAAGTGGGTGATGTTGTACGGCGGCGACGTCGCGGACTGGCTGGACGCGGAGCCCGACGCGGATCAGCCGCGCCACGGTGCGATCCACATCCGCTATGCGGACGCGCCCTGGGGCCCGTGGACACGCGCGGCGCCGGCGTTCTGGCGCGAGCATGCGGCGGCATTCCTGCACTGCGATGCACCTGCCAGCGCAGCCCGCCCAGGCTGCGATCGCGACGAGCTGCCCGACGACCCGGAGCACAGCTACGCGCCCGGCACCTGGGGTCCGGAGCTACGCGACTTTCCGGGCTGCATCAGCGGCGCGCTCACGCCGAGCCAACCCAACTTCGCACCCGGCAGCGTGCTGCCCTGCCTGGGCTCGCAGCGCGGCAACATGTACGCACCGAGCTTGCTGGAGCCGTGGACGGCGGATCTGGCAGGCGATCGTGGCTATCCACACGCGGCCTCGCTCTACTTCCTGCTCTCCACGTGGATGCCGTATCAGGTGATCCTGGCGTCGATCACGGTCCACCTCCCATAGAGGGGCCGGGATCGTCCTTGCGGCCGTCCTTGCACTGCCAAACCCGGAACGACGTGTCGCAGTACTCGTCCTGAAGGCAGTCGCGGTCGAACTGGCAGCCGGTACAGAAGTAGAAGTTCGTGTTGCAGCGCGGCGCGCGCGGATCGCGGCAATCGTCATCCTTGCCGCAACGGTAGTCCTCGAAGTCGACGCGGCCGTCGCTCCCCTGCGCGTCACGCACACGTGCGTCGCGGCCCGCGTCGGGCGCGCTCGCGTCGGACTCGCCCGCGTCGAGCTCCGTGAGATCGAGGTCGCCGACGTAGAGCGTCGGTCCCTCACAGGCTGCCAGCAGCCCGAGCCAGACGACGTGCTTCAACGCGGGCATGCGCTGCGTACACGCGCGGCGATCGGCGACTCGCCAAAGCTCTCGAGGAACTGCGCGCGCTCGCGCGAGCCTTCCTCGTGGCGGCCGGCGGCGCACAGCGCGACCACGTGCAGCGCGCGCCGCTCGGTGCTGAACGCGCCGCGCGGGTAGCGCGCCGCATGCTCGTCGAGCAGGCGCAAGGCCTGGGCCGAGTCGCGATCGCGCAGGCTGGTGAGCGCGGCGCGGATCAGCGCGAGCTCGGGCGAGGGCGAGCTGCCCACGCCCAGCGCAGCGGCGAGGTCCTGTGCAGGCGCGACCGGCTTCGGGTCCGGGGCGGCCGGCGTGATGTTCTGCGCGAGCAGCTCACGCTCCACGCGCGTGCGCCGGCTGTCGTGGTGAACCCGCGTGGACCGCGAGGACACGCGCGCTTCGCGCCTCATCGCCACGCGCGCCGGTGGCTGCACCTCGGATGCGGCCCCCTCGAGTAGGGGAAGCTCGACCGCGGCCGCTTCCACCACAGGCGCTTCCACAACAGGCGCTTCCACAACAGGCGCTTGGAGCGCAGGCGGCACGACAGCGGGCGCCGAGGCACCCTCGCTCTCTTCGTGCGGCGCGACCATCGCGGCGGTGCGACGCGTACTCACGTCATCCTCTCCGCGCGGCACCATCGACACGCCCACGGCGCTGCCGCCGATCACCAGCGTGGCCAGGTAGACCTTGCCGGCCTTCCACGCGAGCAGCTTGCTCCAGCCGAGCGCCTTGAACGCCGCGGGCTTGATCAACACCTCCGGCAGCATCGGCGGCGGCGGAACGGACGGCGCGTGCGGGATCGACTGCGCCAGCTGCGGGCCAGTCGCGCTCGCGTTGGCGGGGCTGGCGTCGGTCAACATCGGCAGCGCACCGGCGATGCCGAGGCTCACGTGCAGACCCGCGAGCACACGCTGGCGCTCGTCGTCGTTGGGGCCGTGGTTACGCCGTGCGGCAGCGAGCAGCGCGCGCGCCTTGGGAGAGAGCTCGCTCATCGCGACTCCTCCTGCGCGTCCGCGCCGTTGGTGCTCTCCACGTAGGCCGCGAACGACTTTCGCGCCGAGGCGATGCGGTAGTAGATGGTGTTGGTGTTGACGCCGAGCGCGGTGCCGATCTCCGGCGCCGTCATCTGCTCGAGGTCGGACAGGATGAACGCCACCCGGCGTGGCTCGTCGAGCTGCGCCAGGAACGCGAGCACCAGGTCGGTCGCCTCGCGGGCGATCGCGTTGTCGAGCGGCGTGGCGTGGGCCGCGGGCAGCTCGTCGTGGAGC
>DASUME010000231.1:0-9510 GCA_036277895.1 Polyangiales bacterium | reverse complement strand
CGTCACGCGTGGTCTCCGCAGCGAGGTGCGCCGCCGCCAGCGTCCACATGTCCGCGAGCTCGATCTCGGCGTAGTGCGAGAGCGTGCCACCCCAGTCGAAGATCACCGCCTCGATCATCGACCGACTCTAGCTCACGCCGTAGCGCTCGAGCTTGCGGTAGAGCGTTTTTCGGTCGAGCCCCAGGATGCGCGCCGCGAGCCGCTTGTTCCCGTTGGAAGCCTCGAGCACGCGCAAGATGTAGCGCCGCTCCACCTCCTCCAGCTTGACCAGCTCGTCCGGGTTGTCGCTCGCCACCAGCACGTGTGAGCGCTTGTAGCTGCGCACGCGCGTGGGCAGATCTTCGGGCGTGATCTGCTCGAACCGCGCCAGCGCCACCGCGTGCTCGACGCAGTTCATCAGCTCGCGCACGTTGCCGGGCCAGGGGTAGTCGAGCAGCCGCTCCGCCGTGGCCTGGCCGAAGCCCGTGACGGCCTTGTCGCCGCGGCGGGCGAGCTCGCGCACGAAGTGCTGCGCGAGCAGCAGCACGTCCGCACCGCGCGCGCGCAGCGGCGGTAGCTCCAGTGGCAGCACGTGGATGCGGAAGAACAGGTCCTCGCGGAATTGCCCCTCCTCTACCGCGCGCTCCAGATCGCGGTTGGTGGCGGCGAGGATGCGCGCGTCGAACGGCAGCTCGCGCGTGCCGCCGAGCGGGCGCACCACCCGCTCCTGCAGCGCGCGCAGCAGCTTGGCCTGCGCCGCCAGCGGCAGCTCTCCGAGCTCGTCGAGGAACAGCGTGCCGCCCTCGGCCTGCGCGAGCAGCCCCGCCCGTGCACCGCGCGCATCGGTGAACGCGCCCTTCTCGTGCCCGAACAGCTCACTCTCGATCAGCGTCTCCGGCACCGCCGCGCAGTTCACGGCGATGAACGGTCCGCGCGCACGCTTGCTCAGCCTGTGCAGCGCATGCGCCGCCACCTCCTTGCCGGTGCCGCTCTCGCCGGTGATCAACACCGTGCTGTCGGTGACCGCCATGCGCGCGAGGCGCTCGCGCACGCTCGCGATCGCGGGGCTCTCGCCGATCAGCTCGTGGGCATCCTCGCTGACCAGCGAGCGCAGCCGCTTCAGCTCCGCGCGCAGCTTGCGGTGCTGCACCGCGCGCGCGAGCACCAGCGACAATGCGTCGAGCTCGATCGGCTTGGTCACGAAGTCGTACGCGCCCGCGCGGATCGCCGCCACCGCCGTCTCCAGGCTCCCGAACGCCGTGATCACCACCACCGGGATATCCGCGCGCGCCTCGGCCACGCGCTCGCACAGCGCGAGCCCGTTCATGCCCGGCATGTTCAAGTCCGTCAGCACCACGTCGAAGTCCGCGCGCTGCAGCGCGGCGAGCGCCTCCACACCGCCGGACACGCTCTGTACCTCGAACTCCAGATCCTCCAGCCCGATCTGCAGCGACCGCCGCAGCGCCGGATCATCCTCGACGACGAGCGCCCTGCCCTTCACACGGCCTCCAAGCTCGGCAGCCAGACGGTGAAGCGCGCGCCCTGCCCGAGCTCACTCTCCACGTCGATCTGGCCCCCGTGTTCCTCGACGATTCCATGCGCCACCGCGAGCCCGAGGCCGGTGCCCTGCCCCACGTCCTTGGTGGTGAAGAACGGCTCGAAGATGCGCGGCAGCGCCTCGGCCGCGATGCCGACGCCACGGTCACTCACGCGCAGGAACGCGCGCTCTCGTTCCTGGCCGGTCTCCACCGTCACCACGCCTCCTACCGAAGCTTGCAGCGCATTTACGATCAAGTTGGTCAGCACCTGCTGCAGCTGTCCCGCGTCCGCATTCACGTGCACCGGAGTGCCTTGCACGGCGAGCGTCACGCCGCCGCGCGACGCGAGCGTGGCCACCAGCTGCGCGGTGCCGCGCGCCAGCTCGGCCAGCTCCACGCGCGCCGGGTGCGGCGTACGCTGGCGCGCGAAGTCGAGCAGCTGGCGAATGATCGTGCTCATGCGCTCCACCTGCGCCACCACGATCTGCGCGCCCTCCACCGCGTCGCCGCGCCCCACCGCGATCCGCTTGGCCTCCAGGCCCACCACCTGCAACGGCGTGCCGAGCTCGTGCGCGACACCCGCCGCCAGCCGGCCCACGGTGTTCAGGCGCTCGGCGTGCCGCAGCTGGGCCAGCGCTTGTTGGCGCGCGCGCATCTCGCCCTCCAGCCGATCGCACATCGCGTTCATCTCGCGCGCGAGATCGCCCAGCTCGTCGCGCTGCGTGAGCACGATGGGTCCACTCAGATCCCCCGCGCCGACGCGGCGCGCCTTCTCGGTCAGCGCCGCCACCGGCCGGCCCACGAACGACAAGCCGACGCCCGCCGTCACCAGCGCCGCCAGCGCCGCGATCGCCACCGTCGACAGCGCCGTGCGCCACACCGTGCTGCGCAGGATCTCGTCCTCGGACGCCAGCGACTCGCTGAGCTCGAGCGCACCCACGCGGCCGTCGTGCAACAAGACCGGCGCGTAGCTGTAGAGCCAGCGCATGCCGAGCTTCTGCGACACCAGCTCCACGTCGTGGCCCTTGCTCAGGCGCGCGGTCTGCGAGGCGTTGAGCTGTTGGAGCGTCTTGCCGGGCGTGACCCACAGCCAGCGGATCTGCATCGCCGACTCGCGCTGGTTGGCGGCCTCCACCAGCGAGAGCGCGCGCTGCTCGCCGTCCTCGCGAAAGCTCTCGCGCACTACCACCTGGAGAGCGCGTGCGAGCGAACGATGGTCGCGCTGGATGTCCTCGCGCAGCGCGCGGCGATCGCGCTGGATACGCTCGGCGGCGTTCAGGGCGAACACCGCGATCATGACGGCGAGGATGGCGAGCGTCAGCTTTCGGGCGAGCTTCATGAAGAGCCGTTAATAGAGCAGGCGATGTGCCACGTGGAGCTTTGCCTCGTATCCCGCGTGTTGGTGAAGAAATCCCCGGCCCCATTTTGCTACATGAGGCGGGCCACCCTTCGGAACACGCGCTCTATACGCTCGAAACCGAACGCGACCTGAACGGCACGGTCGGTGCACAGCGGGTCGACACGCGCATCGACGCGTGACGAAGCGAAGCGCCACCCGGCGCGAGACTCGTCCCCCGGTTGGAGGCAGAGCAAGTTGTCGGTCCGGATGCGTACGCGTCGGCGAATGCTGGCGGGTTGGTTGTGGTTCACGCTGGCTTCGTCTTACGCCCGCGCCGAAGACGCGGGTGCGACCTTTCATGCAGACGAACACCTCACGCTCGCGGACCTCACGCACGCCGTCGAGCTGGGCGCGCCGGAGCTCGCGGCCGGTCGTCGCGAGCTGGCGATGGCGCGCGGCGAGGCCCAGCAAGCGCGGTTGCTCGCGAACCCGAACGTCGAAGCCGCGTGGAGCGCGCTGCCGGTCGGTCGGCTCAATCCGCGCGGGCTCGATCATCCGTACGCGAACGTGCCCAACTACGCGGTCGGCGTGGAGTACACGTTCCCCTGGCGCAAGCGCGCGCCGCGGCGTGAACGCGCGGACGCACTCGCACGCGGCGCCCAGGCCTCGCTCGAGTTCACCACCCGCGATCGTGCGCTCGAGCTGGCCGAGGTGCTTGGCAGCGTCGCCACCGCGACCCTGCGCCGCGAGGGCATCGCCGATCTGATCGCAGGTGGTCGACGCGCGACCGAGGTCGCCGAAGCGCGCCTGCGCACCGGCTTCGGCACGCCGCTCGACGTCGACCAGCTACGCATCGACGTCGATCGCACCGAACAGCTGCTGAGCGGCGCCGAGAGCGACATCCTGGAGAACTTGGCCGCCTGCGCGAGCCTGGTCGGCATGCGCTGCGAGCGCTTTGCGGATGCCAAGGCCGCGCGCGCGTTCCTGCAGGCCTGGCTGCTGCGCGACGACGCACCCGGCGATCTCGTCCAACGCGCCGACCTGCGCGCGCTGCAGGCCTTTGCCAGCGCCGCCAGCGCGGAGAGTAAGCTCGCGGACGCGCTGAAGCTGCCCGATCCCACGGTGCGCTTCGGCTATGTGCACGACCGCTTCACGGTCGCGGGTAACCAGCTCAACTCGCTCAACCTGAGCGTCAGCGTGCCGGTCGCGGTGTTCGATCGCGGCCAGGGCCAGAAGCAGATCGCGGAGGCCTCGCACCGCCACCTGGTCGAGGAGCGCAATGCGCGGCTCGCGGTCGCCAACGCGCGCGTGCCGGCGCTGCTCGAGCGCCACGCACTCTCGCTGTCGCGCTGCCAGCGGCTCGACAGCGAGCTGATCCCGCGCGCACGCGGCGTGCTCGGCCAGCTGGAGAGCGCGGTGCAGAGCCAGCTGCTGCCGGTCACGCAGGTGATCCAGGCCCGCCGCGTGGTGAGTGAGCTGTTCATCGAAGAAGCCGACAGCTGCGGCGACGCCTACCGCGCGACGCTCGAGCTGGCCCGCGAGATCCCCGCCCGAGGAGCGCCCAAGTGAAGTTGCCCGTGAAGATCCTGGTCTGGTTCGCGCTCGCCGGCTGTGATCACCGTGTGATCGCAAGCGACGCGCCGCCCGCCTACCGCGTCGAGCACGGCCTGGTGAACATCCAGCGTAAGGGTCCGGTCACGTTCGAGACCGCACCCGTCAAGCAAGGTGAGCCGCTGCCGCTGCCGAAGATGACCGCGCGCATCAGCACCGTGGAGGCGCTCACCTCACCCAGCTTCGCACCGCTCTCCGGACGCGTGGTGGAGTCGCGCGTGCACCTCGGCGATCACGTCGAGAAGGGGCAGCAGCTGGTGCTGGTGCGCACGGGCGACCTGGCGATGCTGCAGCGCGACAAGCGCAGCGCCGCGCTCGCCGTCAGCACGCGCGCCGCCGTGGTCGATCGCATGCGTGCGCTGGTGGAGTCGCGGGCCGGCTCGCAGCACGATCTGCTGATCGCCGAGAGCGAGCTCGCCGAATCGCGGCTGGCCGAGAAGGCCGCCACCGCGCGCCTCAGCTCGCTCTCGATCGCGCAGGACCGCAAGGACGAGACCGCGTACTGGGTGCTCGCGAACAAGAGCGGCACCGTGGTGCAGCTCGATGCGGCGCCGGGCTCCGTGGTCGGCCCCGAGCGCGGCTTGCCGGTGGTCACGCTCGCGGACCTGGCCGAGGTGCTCGCGGTGGCGGACGTACCGCAGCAGGACGCGGTCGAGCTGAGCAAGGGCGCCAAGGCGCACGTGTTCCCGTCGGGCCTCGCCGGCGAGGCGGTCGAAGGCACGGTAGAGGTGGTCAGCGAGGTGGTCGATCTCGATCGCCAGACCGTGCCGGTGCGCGTGCGCGTCGACAACCGCGCCCGCAAGCTGCGCCCGAATGCGTACGTCGACCTGACGTTCGAGGCGCAGGGCGCACGCAACGCGGTGCTTGTGCCCGCGGTCTCCGTGGTGCGCGACGGCGCGAGCGCGGTGGTGTTCGTCGAGGTGAAGGAAGGCTCGTTCGCGCGCCGTCACGTCGTGGTTGGGCGCCGTAGCCACGATGAAGTCGAGATCGTACGCGGCCTCTCGCTCGGCGAGCGTGTGGTCACCACCGGCGCGCTGCTCCTGATCAACGCGCTCGACGTGGGGGCCTGATGATCGACGCCATCATCGCCTGGTCGCTCCAGAACCGCAGCGCCGTGATCGCGCTGGCCGTGCTCACGCTGGTGCTCGGCTTCTTCGCGTTTCGCGAGGTGAGCATCGAGGCGTTCCCCGATCCGACCGACACCCAGGTCAACGTGATCTCGCGGATGCCCGGCCAGCCCGCCGAGGAAGTCGAGCGCCAGATCTCGATCCCGCTCGAGCGCGCGATCAACGGCACTCCGGGCTTGTCCAGGCTGCGCTCGCTCAACCTGTTCGGCCTCTCCTACGTCACGCTGACCTTCCGCGACGGCGTCGACGCGATGTTCGCGCGCGCACAGACGCTCGAGCGTATCCGCCTGGCGGAGCTGCCCGATGGCGTCACCCCGCAGCTCGGCTCGCTGTCGACGCCGATCGGCGAGATCTATCGCTACACGCTGACGTCGCCCAAGCGCGATCCGCTGGCGCTGCGCACGATTCAGGACTGGACCGTGCGCCCGCGCCTCTTGCGCGTCGAAGGCGTCGCGGACGTGGTCAGCTACGGCGGGCTGCTGCGCGAGATCGAGGTGCGGCCCGATCCGGTCGCGCTCGCCGCCAAGGGCCTCGGCATCAACGACCTGCGCAAGGCGCTCGATCGCTCGAGCGTCAACGCGTCCGGCGGCGTGGTCGAGCAGGGCAGCGAGCAGCTGATCATCCGCAGCAAGGGCCTGTACGCCGGCATCGACGACATCGAGCGCACCGCGGTCGCGACGCGCGGCGGCACGCCGATCTACGTCTCGGACGTGGCCTCGGTCAGCGAGGGCTGGCAGCCGCGTCAGGGTGTGGTCGGCGAAGGCAAGGACCCCGACGTGGTCGAGGGCATCGTGCTGATGCGCCGCGGCGAGAACCCCACCCGCGTGCTCGACGCGCTGCGCGAGCGCATCGACGAGCTCAACCGCGAGGTGCTCTCCGACGGCGTACACATCCAGGTCTTCTACGACCGCACCGAGCTGGTCGACGCCGCGCTCGGCACCGTGGGCCACAACCTGATCGAGGGGGCGGTGCTGGTGGTGCTGGTGCTGTTCGCGTTCCTGCTCGACCTGCGTGCGGCGTTCATCACCGCGCTGGTGATCCCACTCTCGCTCGCGGTCGCGTTCGCCTACCTGCACCTGCGCGGCATGTCCGCGAACCTGATCTCGATGGGCGCCGTGGACTTCGGCATCATCGTCGACGGCGCGGTGGTGATCGTGGAGGCGATCGTACATCGCCTGGTGACGCACGACAGTTCGACCGTCCTGAGCGTGCGCGAGCGCGTGGGCCGCGCCGTCAAGGACGTCGCGCGGCCGACCGTGTTCTCGCTGCTGATCATCATCGCCGCCTACCTGCCGATCTTCCTGCTCCAGCGCGTCGAGGGTCGCATCTTCGCGCCGCTCGCACACACGGTGGTGGCCGCGCTGCTCGGCTCGCTGATCTTCTCGATCACGCTGGTGCCCGTACTGGCGACGTTCGCGTACAACAAGCCGCACAAGCACCGCGAGTCGCCGCTGCTCACGTTCTTCGAGCGCATCTACGTGCCCTCGCTGCGCGTGACCTTGCGCTGGCCGCTGCTGGTGGTCGGCGTCTCGCTGGTCGCCCTCGTGGCGAGCGCTCACGTGCTGCGCGAGCAAGGCAGCGAGTTCTTGCCCGAGCTCAACGAGGGCGCGCTCTACGTGACCTTCACGCTGCCCGCCAACGTCTCGCTGAGCGAGGGTCGCCGGCTCGCGCCCACGCTGCTGGCGGTGCTCGACCGCTTTCCCGAGGTCGAGAGCACGATGAGCCAGCTCGGCCGCCCGGAGGACGGCACCGATCCCAAGCTGTCGAACAACCTCGAGCTGTTCATCAAGCTCAAGCCCGCCGAGACGTGGCCGCGCGACACGCCGGATCTCGGCGCGCTGATCGAGAAGCTCAACCGCGCCTACGCCGAGGTGCCGGGCCTGGAGGTGAACTTCTCGCAGCCGATCCGCGACAACGTGAACGAGAGCATCGCCGGCCAGTCCGGCCAGATCGCGCTCAAGCTCTACGCGGACGATCTCGATCTGCTGCAGGAGACCGCCAGCCACGCCAAGCGTGTGCTCGCGAAGGTGCCCGGCGTGGCGGACCTCGGCATCGTGAAGGCCGGCGTGGTGCCGCAGCTGGCGGTGCACCCGCGCCGCGAGTCGCTCGGCCGCTTCGGGCTCACGCTCGAGGAGTTTCAGAGCTACCTCGCGACCGCGCTCGGCGGCCAGGTGGTCGAGACGCTGTGGGAGGGCGACCGCTCGTTCGACGTGGTGCTGCGCCTGCCGGCCGCGGCGCGCGACACGGTCGAGGAGATCTCGGCCCTGCGCGTGCCGACCCCGAGCGGCGCGCTGGTGCCGCTGCCCGCGCTCGCCGACGTGGGCATCGACTACGGGCGCGCCGCGATCAACCGCGAGAACGGCCAGCGCTACATCGGCGTGCGCATGAACGTGCGCGGCCGTGACCTGGGCGGCTTCGTGCACGATGCCCAGGCCGCGATCAAGCGAGAGCTGCCGCACCACGCGGGCCTGACCATGGAGTGGGGCGGCGAGTTCGAGTCCAAGGAGCGCGCGATGAACCGGCTGCTGGTGGTGCTGCCGCTCGCGCTCGGCGTCACGCTGGTGCTGCTCTTCAACGCGTTTGGCTCGCTGTCGCTGGCGGTGCTGGTGTTGTTCAACGTGCCGTTTGCGCTGATCGGCGGGGCGGTGGGCCTGTGGGCGATGCACATGCCGCTGTCGATCGCGGCTGCGGTCGGCTTCATCGCGCTGGTCGGCCAGGCCTCACTGAACGGCGTGCTCGTGCTGAGCGCGATCGAGAGCAAGCGCAAGCAAGGCGTGCCGCTCGACGCCGCGGTGATCGAAGGCAGCCGCGAGCGCCTGCGTGCGGTGTTGATGACCGCCGCGCTGGCCGCGCTCGGCCTGGTGCCGGCGGCGATGTCCAAGGCGATGGGCGCCGAGACGCAGCGTCCGATCGCGGTCGTGATCGTCGGCGGTACGGTCTCCGCCGCGCTGCTCACCCTGTACGTGCTGCCCACGGTCTACCGCGCTGCGTACGCGCTGCGCGAGCGCTGGCGTCCGCGCAGCGCGCAGCCGACGCCGCTACGCCGTCACGCGGCCTGACGGTGCTGCTGGCGCGCCCAGCTCGCGACCTCGCTCACCGCGCGCTCGATCGGCGTGGCCTCGATGCCGAACGCCTTGCGGAACTTGCTGTCGTCGAGCACGTACGGCACCTCCCACTGGTACATCATCTCGACCATCTCGCGCATGATGCCGTTGAACAGGCCCAGGCCGCGCACCAGCAGCTTCGGCACGCGCATCACCTTCAGCGGCCCCACACCGATCGCCACGCCGACCAGATCGTAAAGCTCGCGCGTGGTGCCGTGCCAGCTGGTCGGCACGTGCCAGATGCCCTCCCCTTCACGACCCAGGGTCGCCAGCGCCGTCACCACGTCTTCGACGTAGGTGTAGGAGTGCGGCATGTCCGCGTCCCCGAGGCACTCGACGGCCTTGCCGGCGAAGGCGCGCTCGAAGAAGCGATCGCTGAAGGCGCTCTGCTGCAGGCCGGCGCCGAAGAAGTCGCTCGCGCGTGCGATCGCGACGCGCACGCCGCCGCTCATGCGCAGCTGCTCCAGCTCGACGCGTAGCTCACCCTTGTGGCTGCACGGCGCACGCGTGCTGTCCTCGTGCATCACGCCGCCGAGCGGGCGCCCGTACATGTACAGACAGTCGAGCGCGACCAGCTTCGCGCCCGACGTCTCGGCCGCGTGCAGGCTGCCACGCGCGATCGGCAGCAGCTGCTCGTCCCACTTGTCGTAGGTGGGGTTCATGCAGTCGTAGATCACGCTCGCACCCGCGCCGGCGCGCTCGGCGAACGTGAGCTCCGTGATGTCCCCGGGACAGGCCTCGATGCCGGTCGCGATGCCCTTCGCGCTGCGCCGCACCTGCCGTACGCGCTTGCCCTGCTCTTTCAGCACCTG
>DASUME010000230.1:0-7034 GCA_036277895.1 Polyangiales bacterium | reverse complement strand
CGCCCCCGGCACGGCGCTCCTGAGCTGGCGCGGCCAGTTCTAGGTGGGGCGGCTCGCGGGCTGCGTGATCAGAGGTTATGGTGGCGGCCTCCGCCATGGCTGCCGCTAGCAAATCCTCGTTCAAAACGCCGGTTTCCGACTTTCAGCTCGCCGAGGTCGAGCTGCAGATCCTCGCGCACTGGAAGCGCCACGGCATCGAGGAGCGCAGCCTCAGCGAGCAGAAGGACAAGACGTTCGTCTTCTACGACGGGCCTCCGTTCGCGACCGGCCTGCCGCACTACGGCCACCTGCTCGCGGGCACGATCAAGGACATCGTGCCGCGCTACTGGTCGATGCAGGGCTACGCGGTCGAGCGCCGCTTCGGCTGGGACACGCACGGCGTGCCGATCGAGAGCCTGATCGAGAAGGAGCTCGGGCTGAAGAGCAAGGCCGACATCGAGGCCTTCGGCGTGCCCAAGTTCAACGCCGCCTGCCGCGCGGGCGTGCTCCGCTACACGGCGGAGTGGGAGAAGACCGTCAAGCGCATGGGCCGCTGGGTCGACTTCGAGCACGACTACAAGACCATGGACCCGTCGTTCATGGAGTCGGTGTGGTGGGTGTTCCAGCAGCTGTGGCAGAAGGGGCTGATCTACGAGGGCTTCCGCATCCAGCCCATCTCGCCGATGCTCGGCACGCCGCTGAGCAACTTCGAGGTGGCGCAGGGGCCGCAGGAGCGCGACCCGGTCACCAAGAAGGACGGCCACAAGCGACGCCAAGACCCGGCGCTGACGGTGCGCTTCAAGCTGGAAGACGAGGACGCCTACCTCTGGGCGTGGACGACCACCCCCTGGACGCTGCCGAGCAACCTCGCGCTCGCGGTGCACCCGGAGTTCGAATACGCGAAGGTGCGCGTCGAGGAGACCGGCGAGGTCGGCTACATCGAGCCCTCGCGCTTGAAGGACTACCAGGAGCGCAAGCGCATCGGGGCGACCACGGAGCTCGGACGGGTTCGCGGCAGCGAACTGGTGGGCCGCGCGTACGAGCCGCTGCTGCCTTACTTCGCGGAGTACAAGCTGCGGCCGGATGGCTCGCGCTGGTGCTTCCGCGTGGTGGGTGCGGACTACGTCACCAACGACAGCGGTACCGGCATCGTCCATCAAGCGCCCGCGTTCGGCGAGGACGACTTCCAGGTGGGCCAGCGTGAGGGCCTGCCGGTGATCCGTCCGATGGATCTGACGGGAATCTTCGACGAGCGTGTGCCGGACTTCAAAGGCCAGTTCGCGAAGGACGCGGACAAGGCGATCGCGCACAAGCTCAAGGAAGAGGGCAAGCTCGTCGATCAAGACGTGCTGGTGCACGCGGTGCCGCATTGTTACCGCACCAACGTGCCGCTGCTCTACATGGCGATGTCGACCTGGTTCATGAAGGTCGAAGAGCAGCGCGAGCAGCTCGTGAAGAACAACGAGGCGATCCGCTGGGTGCCGGAGCACGTGGGCAGGGGCCGCTTCGGCAACTGGCTGGAGAACGCGCGCGACTGGAACCTGAGCCGCAACCGCTTCTTCGGCACGCCGCTGCCGATCTGGCGCAACGACGAGGACCCGTCGGACATGATCTGCGTCGGCTCGACGGCGGAGCTCGAGGAGCTGGCGAGCTTGCCGCGTGGCTCGGTCAAGGATCTGCACCGCGAGTCGGTGGACCCGATCAGCTTTCCGTCGCGCAAGAGCGCGCGCGGGCGCATGCGCCGCGTCGAAGAGGTGTTCGACTGCTGGTTCGAGTCCGGCAGCATGCCGTACGCGCAGAACCACTATCCGTTCGACGCCGCGAAGAAGGCGTACGTCGAGGAGAACCTGCCGGCGGACTTCATCGCGGAGGGCCTCGATCAGACGCGCGGCTGGTTCTACACGCTGCACGTGTTGTCGACGGCGCTGTTCGGGCGGCCGGCGTTCAAGAACGTGATCGTGAATGGGCTCGTGCTCGCCGGCGACGGCAAGAAGATGAGCAAGAGCCTCAAGAACTACCCGGACCCGATCAACGTGATCGATGCGTTCGGGGCCGACGCGGTGCGCGCGTACTTGATCAACAGCGCGGCCGTGCGCGCGGAGCCGGTGCGCTTCGGCAGGGACGCCAACGACACCAGCGGCGAGGCGGTGAAGGACACCGTGCGGCTGATCGTGCTGCCGCTGTTCAACGCCTACAACTTCCTCACCACGTACGCGATCGCCGATGGCTGGTCGCCCGCGATGGAGGATCTCTCGGTGTCGCCCGTCGGCGAGCTGGATCGCTGGATTCTGTCGCGCGTGCAGCACTTCATCCTAGAGATGCAGCGGGAGTACGAGGCGTACGAGCTGAGCAACCTGGTGCCGGCGTTCGTGCGCCTGAGCGACGAGCTCAACAACTGGTACATCCGGCGCGGCCGGCGCCGCTACTGGCGCGCTGCGGACGGCGGTGATCAGGACAAGCGCGAGGCGTACGCGACGCTGTTCCGCGTGCTGGTGACGGTCACGCGCGCGATGGCGCCGGTGCTGCCGTTCTTCACCGAGTACCTGTACCAGCGGCTGGTGGTGGACACCGGGCTGGTGCAGGAGGGCGCCAGCGTGCACCTCGATAGCTTCCCGGCCGTGGACGCGCAGCTGCTCGACCTGGAGCTCGAGGCGCGCATGCAGGCCGTGCGCGACGTGGTGGGGCTGGGGCTAGTGATCCGCGAGCGCGAGAAGATCGGCGTGCGCCGGCCGCTCGCGAAGGCGACGGTGGCCTCGCCCGACCCGCGCGTGCGCGCCGCGGTGGAGCAGTTCGCCGAGGCGATCACGGGCGAGCTGAACGTGAAGCGGGTCGAGGTGATCGCGGACGACTCGGCGCTGTGCAAGCTCAGCGCGAAGCCGAACTTTCGCACGCTCGGCAAGCGGCTCGGGCCGAAGCTCAAGCCGGTGCAGAGTGCGTTGGCATCGCTCTCGAGTGCGGAGATCGCGGCGCTGGAGCAGCGCGGCTCGCTCGAGATCGAGGGCGAGACGCTGACGCTCGAGGACATCCTGCTCACGCGCGAAGCGACGGGCGTGGGCGCAGTGGAGAGCCAGAACGGGCTGACCGTGCTGCTCGACACGGCGATCAGCGCCGAGCTGCTCGCCGAGGGCCTCGCGCGCGAGCTCGTGAACCGGATCCAGAACCTGCGCAAGAGCGCGGGCCTGGACGTCAGCCAGCGCATCAAGCTCGTGCTCGCCTGCGACGGCCGGCTGGGCGAGGTGGTCGACAGCGAGACGCTGAGCGAGCTGATCGCCCGCGAGACACTCGCGACGAGCATCACCCGCGTACGCGAGAGCGCCGCCCCGGCGCTGAAGCACGTGAAGGAAGACGTGATCGAGAAAGAGCGCGTCGTGATCGCCCTCGAGCCGGTCTAGCGTTCAGCGACAGAGCGCGTGATCGATCAGGCGCGCGGCGGCTCGGTCGTCGTCGAGTGCGCCGTCGACCATCAGGGCCACGCTGCGGGAGCCGTCGGGGAGCACGCCGGTGCGTACGGTGTAGCCGAGGGTGTCGCCGTCGTGGTGCCAGTAGCCGCCGCCGCAGCGGAGGGGGCTCCATTGCAGGCCGAGGCCGTAGCCGCCGCCGTCGACCGGCACGGTCTGCTGCATCGCGGTGAGCATGTCGGGTGAGAGCAGCTCGCCGCGAATGAGCGCGCGGAAGAACGTGTTCAGATCCTCGAGCGTGCTCACCACCCCGGCGTCCGCGCCGACCAGCCAGCTGTTCTCGCTGACGTCCACGTACTTCTTCTCGTCGCCGAAGCGCATCCAGCCGCGTGCGTAGGGCGAGCTGAGGTAGGGGTTGGAGCCCGGCACGTCGGTGCCACTGAGCTGGAGCGGCGCGATGATGCGCTGCGCGACCTGATCGCCCCAGGATTGTTTGGTGACGGCCTCGATGATCATGCCGAGCAAGACGTAGTTGGTGTTGGAGTACGCGAACTCGCGCGGCAGTCGCGGCAGCTCGAGCGCGTAGCTCACGTACTGCGCTTGCGTGGCTGCGTCGTGGTGATGCTGCTCCCACGCTTGCGAGCTGGCGAGCGGCTCGGCCAGGCGTGGCGACTGCAGGTAGTTGGGCAGGCCGCTCTGGTGGCGCAGCAGCTGCTCGATCGTGATCGGGTCGCCACTGACGAGGCCCGGGAGCCACTTCTCGACGCTGTCGGAGAGCGCGAGCTTGCCCTCCTGCACGAGCTGCAGCACGACCACCGCCGCGAACGTCTTGCTCACGCTCGCGACGCGGAACTGCGCGTCGTAGGCGATCTCGCGCTCGCCGAAGTTGTTGCTGCCCGCGCGTGCACGCAGGGTGTCGTGCGCCTCGCGCTGCACGATCGCGCCAGGTGCACCGGTGTCATCCAGGACGTCGTCGAGGTCGTCGCGCAAATCGTGCTCGTCCTCCCACGCGTCTCCCAGGTCCTCCCAGTCGCAGGCGCTCGTGGCGAGCATCGTAACCAACAGCAGCGTCGTTCGTTTGCGCATGCTTGTCCGTGCCCGCTCACGCGGTCATCGTTCATGCGAAATGACGGACTACGATCTCGTAGGCGCGTCAGGGCAGTACGGCCGGCGTTACAGCGGGCAGCGTTACCAGTTGGTCTGGGACCGGATCGAGCGCTTCGTCGGCGCGGCTACACGCGCGGCCTCGCACGTATCGCAGCGCTGGGCGATACGCTACTCGAGACCGAGCTAACCCTCTACGCAACCTTCGCGCGGCGCTGACGCAACAGCAGCGCAAGCGCGAGCAGCCCAAGCGAGAAGCCCGAGCGCTTCGAGGCCAGGGAGCAGCTGTCGTCGTCGTTGCTCGCGTTGCTGGGTAGGCCGCTGTCCACGCCACCCGTGATCCCCGAGTCGGCCTTGACGCCGGCGTCGTTCTTCACGCCTGCGTCGGCGGTGCCATCGCAGCGAAGCTCGAAGCTGACCTCGGGCGTGCTGAGCTTGGTGCCGTCGGGCAGGGTGGCTTCGAAGCGAACGCGATGGGTGCCGGGGCTCTGTTCATTGTTCGATTGCGGCTTGCCTGCATAGGAGCCGCAGAGGGTGAACACGCGGTCTTCGCCCTGCGGCAGGCCTTCGCCGGTGGATGTGTTCTTGCTGAAGCGATAGGCCAGCTCGCCGTCGAGGTACGTCTGGTACGTGAACAGCGAGGCGTAGGGCAGCGCCTCGGTCGCGAGCGCGATGCGGAAGTCGGCGTACGAGGCGTCGACGGTCTCGCTGCAGGATGCGCCCGAGGCGACCTCGATCTTCTTGCGCGCGAGCGTCGACGAGAGCGTGCCGACGCTGGTCGGCAGCGGCTTCGCCTCCGTCACGGTGTACGTCGCCGACTGCGCGTCACAACCCTGCGGGCGATCCAGCTCGAGCACGAGCGCCGTTCCGACGGGCTGCGCGACGGTGGGCTCGAGCCACGCGCTGAAGTCGTCGATGCGCATGCTGTGGAACGGGACGCCAACCTTGGTACTGCCTTCGAGGCGATACAGGCGCGGCGTGGGCGTTCCGCCGTCGGCCGTGAGCTGGAAGCCGGGCGAAAAGCGCAGGCGCTGCATATTCGCCGGCAAGGTGCCCGACGCGGGGAAGACGTTGGGGCTTCGGCAGATATCTGCGCTGCATGCGCGAGCCGCGGGCGCGGGCCACGCGGCGAAAACCACGGCGAGACCGAGGACGAGGGGCGCGAGCTTCATGCCTTGCCCACAGCAGCTCTCGTGCCAGCGCGTTTGTGGGCTTTCACGCGGCTTTCGCGTGCCAGCGTGTGCCGTCAGCGCGCGCTGCTCAGGGCGGGGCCGTCGCAGCGTAGCTCGAGCTCGATGTCCGGAGTAACCAGAGGGGGCTCGTCGGCGAGCTGGGCGCTGAGGTGCACGAGGTGAACGCCGGGGCGGAGCGCGCGATCGGATCGTGGGCCCGCGTCGAAGTCGCTGCAGTCGGCGTACACGCGAGGGAAGCTCGCGTGCGGGCGGCCGTCGACGAACAGCTGGTAGTGCCAGAGCGCGGCGAAGGGCAGCGCCTGGTCGAACAGGTGGAGGCGCAGGTCGGCGGAGCGCACGGTCGTGGTCGCGGTGAGTGTGCCGAGCGCGCTCGGCAGCGGGCGCTTCTCGGTGATCGAGTACGTCGCGTGTAGGGCCTCGCTCTCCAGCACGAGCTGCGTGCCGAGCGGCTGCTCGACGGTGGGCGTGATCCAAACCGCGTCGACCTCGTGCGTGACCTCGTAGGGAACGTTGACCTTGATCGTGCCCTCGAGGCGATAGAGGCGCGGCATCACCATGTCCACGTCCGATGGCGCGTAGCGAAGCCGCACCCGATCGGCCGGGACGTTGCCACCCGAGGGGAACACCGTGGCGACACTCGGCGTGGGCCGGGCGAGAGCAGCTTGCGCGAGCAGACAACCGAGGAGCGCGAGCACGAAACTACGCATCCCAACCATGATGCGATCGCACGCGCTCCGTGATCTAGCGCCGCAAGCGCCCGCACCGAACGTTCATGCGAGCTTGTGCTGACACCGCTCCGATGTGCGTGTGCGTCTCGCCGCGTGGGCAAGCTGTCAGAACTCGCCGAGCAGCACGCGATCCTTGTCGATCACGGCTCCGCCCGGGTCGTGGATCTTCACGCGGCCGGGCTCGCCGCGGGTGAACCAGAGGCAGGCGTAGACGCGCCAGCGTTCGTCGGGGGCGGAGTCGAGGATGGCGGCGGCGGCGTCGCGTAGCAGCACGTCGTGCGGGGCGCGGCGGGGCAGGAAGCTGGCGCCGATGGTGTCGTGGTCGGCGGTCACGAAGCGGCCCTTGCTGGACTCGAAGTGCACGCTGATGCCCACGTGCTGCGGCATCAGCCCACGCACACGCCAGAAGATCTCGACCCGGCCGATGCCTTCGCCGACGTCGCGCTCCAGGCGTGCGCCCGCGATCTCGATCGGGAGATCGAACTCCACGCGCAGCGGGTGCGCGTCGGGCGGCAGCGCATCGACCACCACCAGGCTCCCGTCGGCGTTGGTGGGCGGCGGCTCCTGAGGCAGCGGCTCGGCGTAGAGCGCGAACGCGCTCAGCAGCAACACGGGCACCGCCGCGGGGGCGC
>DASUME010000229.1:0-2465 GCA_036277895.1 Polyangiales bacterium | reverse complement strand
CCAGCGGCCAGGCTGGCCAGGAGCTCGTGCTCGACTTCGAGGGCACTCCGGCCACCGCGCACGTGATCGTGCGCGACGCGGACAGCCTGGTGCTCGAGCAGGACGTCACGCTGGACTACCAGCTACAGCGCCCGTACGGCGAGGACTGCAGCGGTCCGTTGCGTGCGGGCGCACGCATCGAGCTGCCTCAGTAGCGCACGCGCAGGCCCTGGGCGGCCAAGAAGCGCGCGCAGCGGCGCCACATCGCGCGCACGGGTTCGCTGAACAGGAAGCCCTGGAAGGCGTGCCCGAAGCCGGGCAGCACGTCGAGCTCGTGCGGTACAGCGGATAGGCGCGCGCACAGGCGCAGCGAGTCTTCGAGCACGTTGTCGACGCTGCCGGTGGAGACGAACAGCGGCGGCAGCCCGTCTTCGCCACGGCGCTCCACGTGCAGCAGCGGATCGAGCGTGGGGTCTTCGATCGCGGGCAGCTCCCAGCCCTTGCCCAGCGGCGGATACTCGACGCCGATGCACGCCATGCGCGCGCGGATCGCCAGCGGCACGCTCGCGCGCGAGCGATAGAGGCGCGGCATGTCCGTGACCTGCAGCAGACCCGAGAACAACACGGCCGCCTGCACCCGCTCGGTGATCGCGAGCCCGAGCGCGAGGTTCGCGCCCGCCGACGCGCCGGCCACGATCAGCTGCGAGGGATCGGCGCCGTAGCCTGCCGCATGAGCGCGAACCCACGCCAACGCATCGCGCGCGTCCGTGGCGGCAGCCGGATGGCGATGTTCGGGGGCGAGTCGGTAGTCGGCGTTGAACACCACCGCGCCCATGCGCGCGAAGCGCTCCGAGAACGCCCAGTGTGACTGCTTGTCGAGCTGCTGAAAGCCGCCCCCGTGCAGGAACAACACGGCAGGTCCGCCGTCGCGCTGCTTCCAGATGTCGAGGCGCTGCCCACCACCGTAGGCGACGTCGCGCTCGATCGTCAGGTCGGCAAATTCGCCGCGCGCCCGGGAGAGCGCGTGCGAGATGCGGCCGAGCGTGGCCGCGGTGAAGCCGATCGCGTCCTTGGTGAGGTGTGCGAGTGGGGTCTGTCCCAGGCGTTGGTCATCCACCTTGCAGGTCTAATACAGACGCCCGCGCGTTGCGCACATGTTCGTGGCTTGTCGCGCCGTCGTCACGGACCAGCGGGACCATCTACGGATGCAAACTGACCGAATTCGCTCGTTGCCCGATCTCGGGGTCAAGCGCGCCGGCTCGCGCGCCGCCCGGATCGGCGCCTTTGCAATCGAGCTCTGGTCGCGCGGCATCGTCGACGGCGCGGCTCGCAGCGCCGAAGAGCGCGCGCGTGAGCTGACCTGGATCGCGGAGAACATGGTCGCGTTGCACGGCGTGCGCCCGTGCGTGCGCGGTGTGCTCCCCACCCAGCCGAGCCTGCTGGTAGCCAACCACATGAGCTACTTCGACCCGGTCGTGATGAGCAGCCTGCTGCCGCTGACCGCGGTCGCCAAGCAAGAGGTCGGCAGCTGGCCCGTGATCGGCGAGCAGTGCAAGCGCTACGGCGTGCTCTGGTACGAGCGCGAGAACGCGCTCAGCGGCGCGCGTGTGCTGCGCGAGGCGATGCGTGCGCTGGAGCGCGGCGTGTCCGTGCTGGTCTTCCCGGAAGGCACCACGACCTACGGCGAGAGCGTGCTGCCGTTCAAGCGCGGCAGCTTCGGCGCGGCGCTGCACGCGGGGGTGCCGATCGTGCCCGTCGCGCTGCGCTACGAGAGCCCGAGCGCGGCCTGGGTCGGCGACCAGGCGTTCCTGAGCCACTACGTGCGCGCGGTGTCCAAGCGCTACACGCGCGTCAGCGTGGAGTTCTTGCCTGCGCTCTCCCAGGGCACGCCGAGCGAGCTCGCCGAAGAAGCGAGACGCGCGATCGAGCGCGCTCTGCACTCCGGTGAGCGTCGCCACGTGTCACGTTTCGCCGATGTTGGCACCGCACTCACTGCCTGAGCTGAGAGAGCTCGAGGGTCTGCTCACGCAGATCGAACCGTACGCACGCATCCAGACGCTCGCCCACGTGGATGTGCGCGATCAGCGACTGCCGGTGTATGCCGCCACGCTCGGCACCCAGGAGCCGACGGCGCCTTCGCTCGCGTTCGTGGGCGGCGTGCACGGCCTGGAGCGGATCGGTACGCAGGTGGTGCTCGCGTACCTGCACACGCTGAGCGCGCGGCTGTCGTGGGACCGCGTGCTGAACGACACGCTCGAGCGCGTGCGGTTGGTGTTCGTGCCGCTGCTCAACCCGGGCGGCATGCTGCTGCGCTGGCGTTCGAACCCGCGCGGCGTGGACCTGATGCGCAACGCGCCGCGCGGTCAGGGTGGCGCCGGCTCGTTCCTGCTCGGGGGGCAACGCCTGTCCGCAAAGCTGCCCTGGTATGCGGGTAAAGACGGCTCCGAGCTGGAGAACCGCGCGCTGTTCGAGGTCATCCAGCGTGA
>DASUME010000228.1:0-3372 GCA_036277895.1 Polyangiales bacterium | reverse complement strand
CTCAGGGTAACCCCGGATACGCGCGTCAGGGCGCGTGCGACGGCACCGCGCGCCCGCATCGCCAAGCGACCCGCGCTGACGACGCGTGAGCTCGACGCGGGCATACGCCGGCTGAGCGCGGATCGCTTCGCGGTGACGCGCGAGCTGCTCGAAAGAGGGCTGACCAGCTTGACGGCGCTGCGCCGCGGCGTCCGCTATCAGCTCGCGCGTGAGGACGGGCGCGTGGTGGGCGTGAAAGTGACGGCCTTACCTCCAGACAGCCCGCTCGCGCGCCTCGGTATCGAACGTGGCGACGTGATCCGCAGCCTCAACGGGCTCGCGCTGAGCGAGCCGGGCGGCGCGCTGCAAGCACTCGCGGCACTGCGCGTACAGCCGCAGTTCTCGCTCGCGGTCCTGCGCTCTGGACAGCCTCGCTCCCTCCACTACGCCGTCGAGTGATGCCAGCGGGCCACATGCGCGGGTCGAGCTGCCAGCTCGCGGCATGCCTGCGCGCAGGCGCGGCAAGCCTGCGCGCAGCGGCGCTCTGCCGTGCAAGGCGGAGACCAGTTGCCAGCATGCCCCCTGCTCGTGCACCATCGCGGCGGGCGCGCGGAGGGAACGCATGGCGCAGACGGTCTACTTGCTGTGTATGGTTACGACAGCCGCCTGCGCCGCGCTGCTGGTGCGCAGCTATCTGCAGGGGCGCGCCCGCATCTTGCTCTGGAGCAGCCTGTGCTTCGCGGGCCTGGCGCTGACCAACGCGCTGCTGTTCGTCGATCTGGTACTGCTGCCGAGCGCGATCGACCTCGCACTCCCGCGCGCGTGCATCACGCTCGCGTCGCTTGCCGTGCTCGTCTACGGGTTGGTTTGGGATGCTCGCTGACGATCGCTGGGCGAGCCTGCTCACGCTGTGCTGGGGCGCGATCGCCGCGCTGGCGCTGGTCTGCTCGTTGTTCTTCCTGCGCTTCTGGCACGACACCCGTGACCGCCTGTTCGGCGCCTTCGCCGCAGCGTTCTTGGTCTTCGCGCTGAACTACCTGGGGCTCGCGCTCTTGCAGCCCGGCGCCGAGTCACGCCACTTGATCTACCTGCTGCGCCTGGCCGCGTTCTCGCTGATCTTACTGGGCGTGATCGACAAGAACGTGCGCTCGCGCCCGCGCTGATCTGGCGCAGATCCGAGCGATGCTCGGAAATCTTCCGGGGCGCCGCCGAGCCCGGATCATGCAACCATGCGAGTCGCGCACTCCTGCGCATGTGCCGTGTCATGGACAGCACCGCGATCCCAAAGCCCGTCCGCGAGTTCGTTTGCAAGCGTATCCACGCCATCGAGCAACTCGAGATCCTGCTGCTCCTGCACGCCGACCGTGCGGAGGCGTGGACGGCGCGTAGCGTCGCTGCCGCGGTTCGTATCGGCGACGCCGACGTCGCCGATGCGCTGCGTCACCTCAGTGCGGAAGGCTTGCTCATCGAGAGCGCCGGCTCCACGCCGCAGTTCAAGTACGCACCCGTCGGAACGGAGCTCGGTGCCTGCGTGGACACCCTGGCGGAGATCTACGCCCGCTCCCGGCTCGAGGTCTTGCAGCTCATCTCGCGCGGCGCGATGGATCGCATCCGCACCGCGCAAGTGCGCGCCTTCGCCAGTGCGTTCCTGTTTCGCGATCCGCGGACGAAGGACCGAACCTGAGGCGACGACCGCTCCGGCGCGCGAGCTGACAGTGAGGTCGGGCACTCGGAAAAAATCCCAACGTCCGCGGAGTTCTTCCGCATCGTCGGGCTCGCACCACGTGTCTGCCGCGTAGGATTGCTGGGTCCGCGGCTTGCATCCGGCGGTGCATGCTCGAAGCAGGCACCAACAGGGACGCGAGAGTGCTCGTCGTCGACGACGACGCGACCTTCGCAGAGACGCTTGCGGAGGGTCTCAGCGAGCGCGGCTGGCGCGCCCAGGCGGTCGGCGACGCAGACGTTGCACTCGGCATGATCCGCGCACGTGGCGGGTTCGACGCCCTGGTCACGGACCTTCGCATGCCCGATGTCGACGGGCTGACGCTGCTCGGCACCGCCCGGCAGTTTACGCCCGAGCGGCCCGTGATCATCATGACCGCGTTCAGCGCGATCGACTCCGCGGTCGAGTGCGTGCGGCGCGGGGCCTTTCACTACCTGACCAAGCCGTTCAAGGTCGCCGAGCTCGACCTCTACCTGCAGCGTGCCCTCGAGACCAGCCAGCTCCGCAAGACCGCGCGCGACCTGCAGCGAGCCCTCGGCGATCGCTACGCGCTGACGTCGCTGATCGGAAAGAGCGAGGCGATGGGCGATGCATTCGACCTGGTGCGCCGCGTCGCCGACTCCACCATCCCGGTGCTGTTCCTGGGCGAGACCGGGGTGGGCAAGACCATGTTTGCGCGCGCGCTGCACGCAGAGAGCGAGCGCGCAGCTGCGCCCTTCGTCTCGGTCAATTGCGCTGCGCTACCCGAGGCCCTGCTGGAGAGCGAGTTGTTCGGCCACGTGCGTGGTGCCTTCACCGGCGCGCACGCGGCGCGCTCCGGGCTGTTCGTAGAGGCGGACGGCGGCACGCTGTTCCTCGACGAGATCGGCGACATGCAGCCCGCTCTGCAGGCGAAGCTGCTGCACGTGCTGGAGAGCGGCACGGTGCGGCCGATCGGCGCCAGCCGCGAGCGCGCGGTCGACGTCCGGATCCTGGCGGCGACGCACCGCGACCTGCGCACGCTCGTGCAAGAGGGCCGCTTTCGCGAGGACCTGCTGTATCGGCTCGAAGGGGTCGCCATCCAGATCCCGCCGCTGCGGCAGCGGCGCGGCGACATCCTGCTGCTCGCCGAGCGCATGCTGGAAGAGGCGCGGCGGCGGCACCCGAAGAGCCAGAGCGAGGCCTTCTCCGCGGCGGCGACGCAGGCGATGCTCAACTACGCCTGGCCCGGGAACGTGCGCGAACTCGAGCATGCGATCGGGCGCGCCGTGCTGCTGGCGCGCGGCAAGGCGATCGCACTGGAGGATCTGCCGGATTCCTTGGCGGCAGTCCCGGGCAGCGCGGAACGCGACTTCGGTGACGAGGTGATCCCGGTGCGCGAGCTGCAGCGGCGCTACGCCTCCTGGGCGCTCGAGAAGCTCGGCGGCCGGCGCATGTACACCTGCGAGAAGCTGGGGATCGACTCCAAGACGCTCACGAAGTGGCTGAGCACGGGCGAGGAATGAAGCGCGCACTCGCCTGGACGCTCGCCGTGGTGGCGGCTCTGGGTGTGGTCTCGGCCGTGCTGCTGCTCGACGTCAAGCGCGAGTTCGAGACGGCGCTGGACAACCTTCAACAGGAGCAGAGGACGCTGGCGACGGCGGTCGCGGCCGACTTCGAGGCGCGGCTGCACCGCTGGGAGGAGACCGAGC
>DASUME010000227.1:0-12301 GCA_036277895.1 Polyangiales bacterium | reverse complement strand
GGTCGCGGAGCTCGCGGTGGAGGGCGGCAAGCTGGTGTCGACCGAGCGCGTCTGCACGCAGATCGCCGCGCAGAAGTGCCTGAAGACCTGCAGCAAGGCGACCACTACCGTCGACCCACGCACGATCAACCAGTTCCTGCTCAAGAAGACCCAGAAGCGCGACTGGACGCTCGCGGCCGACGGCACGCTGAGCGGCAGCTACTCGGTCGCGCAGCTCGGCTACGACGACGAAGACCTCGACGTCGCGCCGCCCGACAGCTCCAGCGACGACCGGGTGTGGAACGTCGACACCAGCGACGAGGTCCGAGAGGGCTTCCTGACGCGCGTCAACGTTACGGCCTCGCCGCTGCCCGAGGTCAAGTGCACGGCGTACGGCACGCAGAAATTCGCGACCGCGCTCAAGGGCAAGTTCGACGGCAGCGAGGCGAGCGCCGTGAGCCTGGAGCTCGACCTGACGGGCTCCGACGCGAAGACGCTCGGCTTCAAGGAGACGGTCTGTGACTCGCAGGCGGCCGGCGCCGAGTCGCCCGTCGACAAGCAGAGCGCGCAGATCGTTCGCTACGAGGAGCTCGAAGGCGACGCGTTCTGGGCGTGTCCCGAGGTCAGTGTGTTCAACGCGAAGCTGCCGGGCGCCGAGCCCGAGCTCGGTCAGTGAGCCGTACGGCGCGCGTGCGCTAAGCTCTCCGGCACATGCCGGGCAAGCTGAGCATCAACATCAACAAGTACGCCTTGGTCCGCAACTCGCGCGGGCACGACGCGCCGAACTTGTTGTGGGCGTCGGACGTCTGCATCGAGGCGGGCGCGCACGGCATCACGGTGCATCCGCGCGCCGATCAGCGTCACATCCGCTTCGACGACGTGCCGGAGATCGCGGGGCACCTGCGCCGGAACCACCCGAACATCGAGTACAACATCGAGTGCGAGGCGGCGCCGCAGATCCTCGAGCTGGTGCTGCGGACCAAGCCGCACCAGTGCACGCTGGTGCCGGTGACGCCCGGCGAGGTCACGTCGGACCACGGCTACCGCGCGGCCGATGTGCCGGCGCTCGTGCCGATCGTTCGCAAGCTCAAGGCCGCCGGGATCCGGGTCAGCCTGTTCGTGGACTGCGAGCCGGACGAAGTGCGTGCGCTTGCGCAGACCGGCGCGGACCGGGTCGAGCTCTACACGGGGCCGTTCGCCGCGGCCTGGGGCACCGCCCGCCAGGCGGAGGCCAACATCGCCGTACACGCCAGCGCGGCTGCAGCCCACGAGGTGGGGCTCGGCCTCAACGCCGGCCACGACCTCGATCGCACGAACCTGGCGGGGATCCGAGACATTGTCGGACTATGTGAGGTGAGCATCGGCCATGCGCACATCTGCCGTGCGCTGGAGGTGGGAACGGCGGCGTCGGTTCGTGAGCTGCTCGCGAGCCTGGGACACCCCTCGCGGTGACCGCGTACAGAAGCTAAGCTCCGCTGGGGAGTGTGAGGAGAACGTGAGCGCGCCTTATCCGAAGCCTCCGTGGCGCATGTACGGCAACGGACTGGCGATCCCAGTCATCGTGCCCGCGCGCGACGTGCCGGTGCCGGATGAGTTTTCGATCGTGAGCTCGCTCTGGCGCACGATCGGCATGCTGGTCTACCTCGAGTACGCGCAGCCCTCGCCGATCGCACACCGCGAGCTGATCTGGCTGAGCGCGATGGTGCGCTGCACGGACCGCTCCTACCGCGTGCCCGAGAGCATCGGACCCAAGTACTACGTCGCCCGCATGTACGGCGACGACCCGCAGTCGCTCGAGGCCGCGCGCCGCGAGTGGTCGCTGCCCAAGACGGCAGCCCGCTTCCACCGTGTCGGCAACCGCATCGAGGTCGACGCCGAGGACGGCACGCACATCGCGTTCTCGTGGAAGCCGCGCGGCTTCACCTTCAACCTTCCGATGCAGATCTCGTCGCTGCAGAAGGGGCTCGGGCGGGTGGTCTGCTTCACGTCGGAGGGGCGCGCCGAGGTGCAGCTCGCGACCTACAGGCTGGAGGCGTTCGAGTCCGAGCACCCCGAATGGCAGAGCTTCCAGAAGCGGATCATGTTGCCCGGGGTGGCGTCGCACGTGCGCTCGTTCGACCTCAACGTGCGCTCGGCGCTGGAGGTGCCGCGGCGCATCGAGTCGATCCATCCCGCGCCCTCACTGGTTCGCGGCTGAACCCGTAAGCCCGGCCACCTCAAGGTCTGTCCGCGAGCGTCCGAAGACTGCTTGGGTGGACGAGATAGGACAGCTGGTTCTGGGCCGGTACGAGCTGATCGAGCTCGCTGGCAGCGGTGGCATGGCACGCGTGTATCGCGCGGTCGTGCGCGGTGCGGCGGGTTTTCAGCGCGCGGTGGCGCTCAAGCGCATTCGCGAGCACCTGACCGACAACACCGAGTTCGTGCGCATGTTCATCGAAGAGGCGCGCGTGTGCTCGGAGCTCGATCACGCGAACATCGTGCAGGTGCAGGACTTCGGCTTCGACCAGTCCGGCTACTTCTTGATCATGGAGTGGATCGACGGCGTGAACGTCGGCGAGTACATGGACCAGCTCGCCAAGAGCGGCGACGCGATGCCCTGGCGCTTCGCGGCTGCGATCTGCGTGCAGGTGTTGTCCGGCCTCGCCTCCGCGCACGAGCGCCTCGATGACGAGGGGCGGCCCGCGCCGGTGATCCACCGCGACGTCACGCCGCAGAACATCCTGCTCGGCGTGAACGGCGTGGTGAAGCTGACCGACTTCGGGCTCGCGCGCGCGATGGACCGCGCGCCGATGACGGGCCCCGACGTGGTGAAGGGCAAGCTGAGCTACCTCGCGCCCGAGCTGCTGTTCGGGCAGCCCGCGACGGTGAACAGCGACCTCTACTCGCTGGGCATCGTGCTCTGGGAGATGCTGGCGGGCGAGCGCCTGTTCTGGGCCGACAGCGCGAGCGAGCGCGTGCGCAAGGTACGAGAGGCGGAGATCCCCCCGCTCGCCTCTCGGCGATCTTCCTTGCCGCGAGCTGTGATCGCGATCGTCGACAGGGCGCTCGCCCGCAACCCGACGCAGCGCTTTCAGAGCGCGGAGGCGATGCAGAACGCGCTGCTGCACGCGCTCGGCGAGCAGATCGTGGGCGCCCGCGAGCTCGGCCAGCTCGCGATCGACACCCGCCTCGCCCACGGCCTGACCGCCCGCAGCATCCGCCCCCCACGCCGCCCGAGCGTGCGCCCCGAAGCCAAGGTCATCACCGGCCGGATCGTCAAGACCGGGTAGCTCTTTCGTTGGCTCTCGGCCAGACTGGCCGCGTGGAAGAAGAGCAGCGCAAGAAGGTCGTCGGGCATTTGGATGAGCTGCGCGATCAGGTCTCGCAGAGGCTCGGTGATCACGAGGTCGGCGCGCACGTGGAGCAGGTGCGCGCGCTGGTGGTGAAGCCGGATGCGAAGGAGGCGCGCACGGCGGCCAGCGGGCTGGAGAAGAAGCTGCTCGCGTGGGAGGCCGAACATCCCACGCTGGTCGCACTCGCCAACCGCGTGGTGCGCGCGCTCGAAGACAGCGGTCTCTAGTCTCTAAATTTAGAACCTGAGCGTGAAGCCGTCGGCCGACAGCGAGAGCTTCGCCGCGCGCTCGTCCGCCAGGCGCCTCAGCTCGCGACGAATGCCCTGGTGCTCGACGCGCAGCGCGCGATAGCTCTCGCGGTGCGGGTTGGTGAAGGGCGCCGCGATCGCGAACCCGAGGCCCGTCAGGGCGCCCGCGCCCATCACGCCCACCAGGCTGCCGATGGTCGCCTTCTCGCGCGTGCTGAGTGGCTCGGGGCTGCCGCTGCGCAGGCCCCAGTACGTGAGCACGAAGAAGGAGCCGAGCGCGCCGACGCCGGCGGACACGATGCCCATCACCTTCCAGCGCCGGCAGCGCAGCCACTCGTCGTCGTGGCGCAGCGCGTACTCCTGCTGATCGAGCCAACCGAGGCGCGTGCGCAGCTGGCTCTCGTACGCGACCTGCGCAGGGGCGGGCGGGACATAAGCGGGCAGGTCCTGGGCGAAGGCTGGAGATGCGAACAGCAGCAGGAGGAGGAGCGCGAGCGGCATGCCGGCACAACCCGCGGCGCGGCGGCTTCTATTCGAGGTTCACCCCGTCAGGCACGATCACGACCGCGAGCGCGACCGGGCACGGCCAGCATTTGCGCCACGAAGAGGCGGATTGCCTCCTCGACAGGGGCATGAATGAGCGTGGCCAGCGCCTGCACGGACAGCGCTTCGCCCCGGGGTCTGGTGGCGCTCGCGCAGCTCGGCCAGCAGCGCGCGTTTGCTGGGAAAGTCTCGATAGGGCGAGCCGATGCTGACGCCGGCCCGGCGCGCGACGCCGGGGGTGGTCAGCGACCCCGTGCGGCATCGCGTGCCGCTTCGCGCCGCGCCCCAATCCCGGGCCCGGTTCCTGCAACGAAGCCAGCGACGCGCCCCCTTAGGCCCTTTGCGCGGAGTCTTTCGTCATGGAACTTCCTCGCCCCTTTGCTTTCCCGCTCCACCCCCCCGCGCTCGCGGGTCAGGAACGCCGCCTCGGCAGCTACGAGCTGCTCGATGAGCTGGCGACAGGCCGCACCTTCCGCATCGACCTGGCCATGGCGCCGAGCGGAAATGCAGTGGCGCTCAAGCGCCTGCGCGGCGAGTCCACGATCGCTCGCGACCGGCTTCTGCGCGAGGCGAGGGTGGCCAGCGCGCTGACGTCTCCGAACTTGCCGCGCGCCTACGAGCTGCTGCACGAGCCCGAGCCGGCGCTCGCGATCGAATACGTGCACGGGCTCACGCTTCGGCAGCTGCTCGGCAACGCCCAGCCTGCGGATCTGCGGCACGCGGTGACCGCGTTGCTCGGCGCGCTGCACGGCCTGGCTGCGCTGCACGCGCACGGCCTGGTGCACCAGGCGCCGGTCGCGCGGCACGTGTTGGTGGGCATCGACGGCGTGACGCGCCTGATCGACCTCTCGCACCTGCACGGCGCCGTGCTCGGCGAGACCGACGGCGCAGAGCAGGGCCTCGTGCTGTCGGAGCTGGCCCCGGAGCAGATCCAGGCGCGCGACACGCTCGATCCGCGCTGCGACGTGTTCATCGCGGGCGGCACGCTGCGCGAGCTGCTCGCGGGCTGCCGGATGACGCAGCGCACGCCGCTCGACGACGTCTGGCGGCGGGCCACAGCCCCCCGGCGCGAGGAGCGCTACTTGAGCGCGCGCGAGATGGTGTACGCCTTGAGCAAGGCCGTACAGCGGGCCGGGCTCACGTCCACGCCCGAGGAGCTCGGCGCCTGGGTGCGCGGGCGCCTCTACGACGAGCGCCCCTCCGGCGCGCGCCCGGCGCTCTCTCCGCGCAGGTCGAGCAGCCCCGTCCTGCCCCCGCATGCGGAGCCCGTCTCGCAGGCCTGGGTCGAGCATGCGCACGAAGTCGAGCCCGTGTACGAGGTCGAGACCGAGCTCGATGGGCCGCGCACCTCGTTCGTGCCGCCACGCGTCTCGCTGCCGCGCGCGATGCCGAGCCAGGAGCGCTTGAGCAGCGTCTGGTACGCGGTCGAGGCGCAAGCCTCCGATGACGACATCGTGCGCGCGATCGCGGCCTCCAAGCCGCTGCGCCCGAAGCGCGGCGTCGACCTGCGCGGGCTCGGCAGCGGTGTGACCATGGGCTGCCTCGCGCTGTGCGGGCTGATCGCGATGGGCGCCTCTCCGCACGACGATCGGGCGCAGCTGCCCCCTCCTCCCGCGCCGAGCGTGCAGACCGCGAGCATGCAGGCTGCGAGCGTGTTGCCCACGGTGGTGCCCTCGCCGGCACCACAGCCGGTGCCTGCGGCCGTGCCAGCGGCGCGTGCGCCCGAGCTCCCCCCCGCCCTGCGCGACGAGCCGTGGCAGCGCAGCGAGAGCCTCGCGCGCCGCGCCCAGCCGCGCCCCAAGCGGGCAAAGCAGCCTCGCCAGCTGATCCGGATGACCGGCTCGGTGCCCGACAACCCGTTCTGAGCCGAAGGCCGCGCGATGCAGGGTTCAGCGCTGCAGGCCGAACGCGCTCAAGATGCGCTGGGCCGCGAGCGTGGCGGTGGTCTCGTTCGCGCGTAGCTCGCGCATCAGCGTGGGCACCACCGTCTGCACATCCGGATGCGCACGCAGCGTGGACAGCAGCTCGGCCTCGACCATCTGCCACATCCAGCGCAGCAGCTGCTCCTTGCGGCGTGCCTCGAGCGTGCCGTTCTCCAGGCCCTCGGTGCGGTGGCGCTCGATGTTCGCCCACAGCTCGGGCAGGCCCATGCCGTTGGCGCCCGAGCACTTCACCACCGGCACCTGCCAGCCGTTCTTGTTGGCGTGCATCAGGTGCAGCGCCCCCTCGTACTCGCGGCGCGCGCGCTCGGCGTGGTTGGCGTTGTCGCCGTCGGCCTTGTTCACCGCGATCATGTCCGCCAGCTCGAGGATGCCGCGCTTGATGCCCTGCAGCTCGTCACCCGCGCCGGCGAGCATCAGCACCAGGTAGAAGTCGACCATCTCGGCGACCATGGTCTCGCTCTGGCCGACGCCCACCGTCTCCACCAGCACCACGTCGAAGCCGGCGGCCTCGCACAGCAGCATCGTCTCGCGCGTCTTGCGCCCGACGCCGCCGAGCGAGCCGCTCGAGGGGGAAGGGCGGATGAACGCGTTCAGGTCCTGCGACAGCTCCACCATGCGCGTCTTGTCGCCCAGGATGCTGCCGCGCGTGCGCTCGCTGGTCGGGTCGACCGCGAGCACGGCCACGCGATGGCCGTCGCGTGTGAGCTTCTTGCCGAGCGCCTCGATGAACGTGCTCTTGCCCACGCCGGGCACGCCGCTGATGCCCACACGCCGCGCGTTGCCGGTGCGCGGCAACAGCTGCGTCAGCACGTCCTGCGCGAGCGCGTAGTGCGCGCGCGCGTTGCTCTCGACCAGCGAGATCGCGCGCCCGAGCACCGCGCGGTCCCCCGCACGTACGCCGGCTACGTAGTCATCGACCGAGAGCTCGCGTCTTCGTAAAGAAGAGCCCGCTCGACTACTCGGCTGCATAGCCGAGGCGCTGGTTGAGCTCGGCGATCAGGTCCTTCGCCGCCGTGCTGATCACGGTGCCCGGCCCGAACACCGCGCTCGCGCCGTCCTCGAACAGCTGGGGGTAGTCCTGGGGCGGGATCACGCCGCCGACCACGATCATGATGTCCTCGCGGCCGAGCTTGGCCAGCTCGCCCTTGAGCGCGGGCACCAGCGTCAGGTGGCCCGCTGCCAACGAGCTGGCGCCCACGATGTGCACGTCGTTCTCCACCGCCTGGCGCGCGGTCTCTTCCGGCGTCTGGAACAGCGGCCCCACGTCGACGTCGAAGCCGAGATCGGCGAACGCGGTCGCGATCACCTTGGCGCCGCGGTCGTGGCCGTCCTGGCCCATCTTCGCGATCAAGATGCGCGGACGTCGTCCCTCGCGCTTCTCGAACTCGTCGGCGAGGGCCTGCACCTCGACCACGCTGTCCGCTGCTTCACCCACGGTTGCTTTATACACTCCCTGGATGCTCCGGATCTGCGCCACGTGGCGGCCGTAGACCTTCTCCATGGCGTCGCTGATCTCGCCCACGCTGGCGCGCTTGCGCGCGGCGTCGACCGCGAGCTCCAGCATGTTGGCCTTGATCTCGTGGCCGGCGGCCTTGGTGAGCGCCTCCAGCGCGGCCCGCGTGTCGGCCTCGTTGCGCTCGGCGCGCAGCTGCTTCAGGCGCGCGACCTGCGCCTCGCGCACGGCCTTGTTGTCGACCTTGAGCACGTCGATCGGCAGGTCCTCGGACGGCTTGAAGCGGTTGATGCCCACCAGCACTTGCTTGCCGGAGTCGATGCGCGCCTGCGTGCGCGCCGCGCACTCCTCGATGCGCATCTTGGGCAGGCCCGTGGCGATCGCCTTGGCCATGCCGCCCAGGCTCTCGACCTCGCGGATGTGCTCCATCGCGCGCGTCGCGAGATCATGCGTGAGCTTCTCGACGTAGTAGCTGCCGCCCCACGGATCGATCACGCGCGTGGTGCCGGTCTCCTGCTGCAAGAACAGCTGCGTGTTGCGCGCGATGCGCGCGCTGAAGTCCGTGGGCAGCGCCAGCGCCTCGTCGAGCGCGTTGGTGTGCAGGCTCTGCGTGTGGCCCTGCGACGCGGCCATCGCCTCGATGCACGTGCGCGCGACGTTGTTGAACGGATCCTGCGCGGTCAGCGACCAGCCCGAGGTCTGGCAGTGCGTACGCAGCGACAACGAACGCACGTCCGAAGGCGCGAAGTTCTCCTTGATCAGCTTGGCCCAGAGCAAGCGTCCCGCTCGCATCTTGGCCACCTCCATGAAGAAGTTCATGCCGATCGCCCAGAAGAACGAGAGGCGAGGCGCGAACTTGTCGACCGTCAGCCCCGACGCGAGACCGGTGCGCACGTACTCGACGCCGTCGGCCAGCGTGTACGCCAGCTCGATGTCGGCCGTCGCGCCGGCTTCCTGCATGTGGTAGCCGCTGATCGAGATGCTGTTGAACTTCGGCATCTCCTTCGCGGTGTACGCGAAGATGTCGCCGATGATCCGCATCGAGGGCTCGGGCGGATAGATGTACGTGTTGCGCACCATGAACTCTTTCAGAATGTCGTTCTGAATCGTCCCGGTGAGCTTCGCGTGCGGCACGCCCTGTTCTTCGGCCGCGACGATGTAGTTCGCGAGCACGGGCAGCACCGCGCCGTTCATCGTCATCGACACGCTCATCTGATCGAGCGGGATGCCGGCGAACAGGATCTTCATGTCGAGGATCGAGTCGATCGCGACGCCCGCCATGCCTACGTCGCCGAGCACGCGCGGGTGATCGCTGTCGTAGCCGCGGTGGGTCGCCAGATCGAAAGCGATCGAGAGGCCCATCTGGCCGGCCGCGAGGTTGCGGCGGTAGAAGGCGTTCGACGCCTCGGCGGTGGAGAAGCCCGCGTACTGGCGGATCGTCCACGGCTTGAGCGAGTACATGGTCGCGTACGGACCGCGCACGTATGGCGCGATGCCGGGCATGGTGTCCAGGTGATCGACCGCGCCCAGATCGCGCTCCGTGTAGAGTAGCTTGACCGGGATCTGCTCGGGCGTCTGCCAGGTGAGCTCGCTCGCGGGCTGGCCCGTGTCACTGAGCACCTGCTTTTCCCAGTCGCCGAGGTCGGCCTTGGCGCCGCCTTCGTCGAGGGGGACGTCCGCGAAATTCGGAATGGTCGCCATCACTGCGCTCCCGCGCGCTCGAGCAGCGAGCGCAAAACTTCGACTGCGTTGATGCCGGTGAAGATGAAGTCGGTGACGCCCGCCGCCTTCAAGGCAGCCTCGCGCTCGCCCGGGGCACCCGCGTACACCACGGCGCGTGCCACGCCTCTCAAGGCTTGCGCCGCCGGCTCGGCCAGCGAGGCGTACACCTCGTCGCTGGAGCAAAGCACCGCGACCTCTGCGCCGCTCGCCTGGAAGGCGGCCAGCGCTTGGTCCGCGCTCGCGAAGCCGTCGTTGCTGAGCACCTGGAAGCCGCCAGCCTCCATGAAGTTGTGTGCGTAGCCGGCGCGCGCCTTGTGCTCCGGGATCGGCCCGAGGTTGGCGAGGAACGCCTTCGGACGCACACCGCGCTCGGCGCGATCGCGCAGCGTCTCGAACGGCTGCGACAGGCGCTCGCGCAGCAGCGGGGTCACGCGCGCGGGATCGCCGCCCGAGAGCGCCGCGCGCACCGCGGAGAACGCCGCGCCGCGCTCGATGGCCTGGATCGCGCTCTGGAAGCGCGCCCCCGGCCTGGTGTCGAGGCCCGTGAGCGCGAAGCTGCTGCGGTCGGCCGCCGCCTTGGCGCGTGCGGTGGCCTTGGCGACGTCGCCGCGGCTGCGTGCGACCGGCGCCTCGCCCGCGAACGGGAACTCGTTGACGCCCGTGATCGCGAGCTTGCGCTGCTCGACCTGGCTGCGCTCGGCGTCGAGCTGCGCCTTGAGCTCCTGCTGCACGCCGCCCTCGAACAACGCGCGCGCTACGCCGCCCTGGCGCTCCAGCGCCTGGAAGCGCTGCCAGCCGCGCTGCGCGAGCTGTTCCGTGGTCTGCTCGACGTACCAGCTGCCGCCCGCGGGATCGACCACGCGGTGCACGTTCGACTCGTGGCGCAGCAGGTGCTGCGTGTTGCGCGCCATGCGCAGCGCCAGCTCGTCCGGCTCGCCCAGCTCCGCGTCGAAGCTGGAGGTGGTGATCGCATCCGCGCCGCCCACCGCCGCCGCGAACGTCTCGGCCGTGCCGCGCAGCAGGTTCACCCACGGGTCGCGCTGCGTCTTGGTGCGGCGCGCGGTACGTGCGTGCACCACGAACGCCTGCGCCTCCGCGCTGCCCCCCGAGGCCGCGACCACACGCGCCCAGGTGCGACGCGCCGCGCGCAGCTTTGCGATCTCGATGAAGAAGTCGCGCCCCACGCTGAGCCGGAACGAGATCTGCTTGGCCGCCTGATCGATCGTCAGCCCGGCCTTGGTCAGCGCGCGCAGGTACTCGACGCCGGTGGCCAGCGCGAGCGCGACCTCGACCGCTGCATCAGCGCCCGCCTCGTTGTAGGCGGTGGTGTCGACGACCACGGCGCGCAGGCGCGGCGCGTGCTCGCTGGCGAAGCGCGCCACCTCGGCGGCGTCCGCGAGCGCGGCCTCCAGCCCGTTGGGCAGGCTGCCGTACTTGGCGAGCGTGCCGAGCGGGTCGATGCCGAGGCTGCCGCCGAGCGCGGTCAGGTTCACGCGGCGCTTGTTGGCGAGCGCGATCAGGCCAGCCGCGATCGGCAGTGCGGTGGCGCCCGCGTCGAACGCGATCCCGATCTTGTCGATGAAGACCTGCGCGAACACCGTCTCCAGCTCGGCCAAGTTCTCGATCGCCGCGCCCTCGCTGCCGTGCTCGTTGCTGCCGGCGCGCGCGGCGCGGTCGAACACCACGAACAGCGAGCTGGCCTCGCCGTTGAGCTGCTCCAGGATGCTCTTGGCCGCCAGCTCCGGCTCCGAGTGCACGATCTCGGCGCGCACGTCCCAGCCCATCTCGGCGCCGCCGAGCGCCCAGTCGCCGCGCGTGAAGGGTGCGAAGCCGGGCAGGCCGGTGCCGCCGACCGCGTCCGCCTTCACGTACAGCGGGCGAACCTCGACGCCGGCGACCTTCTTGACCAGCTTCTTCTCGAACGGCGCGCCCGCCAGATCGCGGTCGACGAGCTTGCGCCAGGCTTCCTGGCTCGGGTTGTCAAACTCGTTCAGTTTTTGCTGCTCGGCCATGGTCCTGCCAGATAGCCGGCAGGCCTACTCGGAGCAAGGCCGGGTGACGCTCCAACCGCGTTCACCAACCGGTGAGATCGAGCAAGGTTTCGGCATCTGCGGCCGACAGGTAATCCGCGTTGCTCAGCGTGATCGCGGCGGTCACGGAGGGCAGGGCCAGGTAGGCTTCCCTCTGACCGTCGCCGAGCAACCCCACCAGGCGGGCACGCACGGTGCGCCGCTCCAGCAGCACGTTGATCGCCCGCACGAGGTCGCACACGCTCAGCGTGGTCAGGCCCGGGGCGTCTTCGCGTTCGTCTTCGAGCGCACAGATGTCTTCGGAATGACGGAGGACCAGCGGTCCATCCGGCCCTCCCAGGCGCTCCAGCTCGGCGCCCGTGAGCTCCGGGACCAGGTCGAGCAGCCGAGCGAGCAGCGTGGCAGCGTCGACCGGGTCGGCGGCATGGTGCAGGTACCAGCGGTCGGTCGCCTGCCTGCGCTTGGCGGCGAGCGGGTCGTGATCGGCGGCATAGTAGGCCGCGAGCAGGTCGATCCGGCGACCGGCTCGCGAGTTGGCGTGCGCGGCGAGCTGGAGGCTGCGGCCGAGCTCGGTCTCGTCGAGCTCCTGCGCCACGCCCGCGGCGCGCAGGGCGCTCGCAAAGGCGAGCTCCTCGGGGCTAGGCGGCGTGGACTTGCGACCGGGAGGCGGATCACTTCCGCGCCCATTCTGCCCGGGCGCAAACGCCGACACCGGGCGGTTGCTGGTACTCGGCGTCCGCTTGCGCGCGCGAAACTCTCCCGTCGTCGCCGTCTCATCATGGAGCGAGGCGCGCGGCTCCTCGGCGAGCGAGCTCGGCTCACTTGATGGCAGCGCACTCATCGTCGTCGGGAGCGGCGTTTGGGACATCGACCAGACTTCCTTCGTTACCACGATCGCGCGTGGAACCGCCAGGACTGCGCCGTCGTAAATCGGGCGCTCAGTACACGCAGTGTGGGCTCAGGCGCGCCTCTCTGCGCGAGGTAGGCCTGGGGCGCCTCCGCGCAACCAGCCCACGATGACCTCGGCCGCGGCGATCGCCGCGTCACGTTG